>JAJZJJ010000699.1 GCA_021810175.1 Acidobacteriota bacterium
CGAAGAAATACCAGTCGTCGACCTCATCCGCCGGGCGCGTTTGCCTCCATGGGTTCGGACCGTCGCTCACCAGGAAGGATTTATCGCGGTGCAGGTACCAGCCATTGCGCGACACCGCTCCGTCGGGCAGCGGCTGCGCTCCCGTACACCCATCCAGGTCGGCGAGCGTGCCGCCCAGGTTGCCGGTCTGCTTCATGCCGGGATGCCAGGCGGTCCATTGTCCGTCGCCATTGAGAAAGGCGACCGACAGGTTCTGCGCTTCGAATCCAGTACCGCCCTTCCATGTCAGCTTCATGCGCGCGGTGGCAATCTTCAGGACGCCATCCGCATGCGTGGACGTAAACTGCGGCGGCGGCACGTTGCGCTCCCAGGCGAAGTAGGAGCGGCGGTTGATAAACTTCCCGTCGCGGCTGTACTCCATGCGGATCAGCGTGGGGGTGATGACGGTGAAGCGCGCATGACCATCCACCACAACGCCGGAGCGGGCAGCGGTGGCCGCCGCCAGCGGCGCGGCGCACAAGCCCATGGCCGCGATCCATGCCAGAACCATTCTCCACTTCCGGACAACTCGTGATTCCAATACCTTCCAACACATCAGACTGCTTCCCCTTCGCACGTGTCTCTCCATGCCCTGGCCGATCGTGCGCATGTTCGAGTGGATTGCCGCGGCACTTCTCGCAGCGATGGTTCCTGTTGGGGCAATCGTACATCACCTCGCCGGGCGGGAACGCTGCCTGAGATGGGGGAGCGGAATTTCCGTGGACCGTCAGAAGTCAGGTTTACCAGGCCCGCCGGTGGGCGGTGTCGGTAAGGCGGTGGCCGCAAGACACCGGTTGAGAAGGTCAGGCGTCCGCGCAATCGCTGGTGCAGCAGAAAGAGCATTAGACTTGGTTGTTGCATGGGGAGGCGTCCATGGCTTTCCGTGGTTTTCGCGTTGGTCCGGTTTGTGCGTCCGCCGGGCTGCTCCGGGCCGGCTTTGCCGCGCTGTCTGTCGCAATCGTTTCCGCGTCGCTGGTGGCGTGTGGATCGAGCGGGGCTTCTTCCCAGTCTTCTTCATCGCCGACGGGTTCGGGCACCTCTTCAGGGACGGCCGGCCAGCGCGCGGACGCGATGCTGGCGAAGATGACCCAGGCGGAGAAGCTGCAACTGGTTGAGGGCGGCGTGACGACGAACAGCACCAATGTTCCGCCCCTGCCGCGCGGCGCGGGCGGATGGATTGCCGGCATTCCGTCGCTGGGGATACCGGCGCTCTACTTCGCGGACGGCAGCGTGGGGGTGGGCAACGGCGTGGGCCAGGCGACGGCGCTGCCCTCCGGTATTGCGCTGGCCGCGGGATGGGACACCAGCGAGGCGTATTCCTACGGGCAGGTGATTGGGACGGAGCTGAGCGACTACGGCATCAACGTGAACCTGGGCGGCAACGTCAACCTGGCGGCGGGCCGCGAACCGCGGGATGGGCGCACCTTTGAGACGAAGGGCGAGGACCCGATCCTCGCCGGCAAAATCAATGCGGCGCAGCTGAAGGCCATCCAGGATCAGCACGTGATCGCGGACATCAAGCACTTTGCCTTCAACGATCAGGAGACGGGCCGCACCACCGCGGATGCGATTATCAGCGAGCGCGGCGGGCGGGAGAGCGATCTGCTGGCGTTTGAGATCGGGGTGAAGGACGCGGATGTTCAGTCGGTGATGTGTTCCTACAATCTGACCAACGGGGTTTACGACTGCGAAAACAGCCACCTGCTGGACGATGTGCTGAAGGGCGACTGGGGCTTTAAGGGCTTTGTGATGTCGGACTGGTGGGCGACCCACAGCACGGCGGCCGCGGCCAACGCGGGTCTGGACCAGGAGCAGCCGAACGAACAATACTTCTCCAGCCTGGGGCAGGCGATTCAGGATGGACAGGTGCCGCAGTCGCGGCTGGACAACATGGTGCATCGCATTCTGCGGGCGATGTATGCGGTGGGCATCTTCGACCATCCGCCGACGATTCAGCCCATCCCCGCCGCGGCCGATGCGCAGGTGGCCCAGCAGGTGGAGGAAAACGGAGCCGTGCTGCTGAAGAATGCGAACGCACAGCTCCCGCTCGGCGCGGGAGTTCAGTCGATCGCCGTGATCGGATCGCATTCGGATATCGGGGTGTTGTCCGGCGGCGGCTCGGCGCAGGTGACGCCGGTAGGCGGCCCCGCGCTCACGGAGGGGTATCCCTGCCCGCCCTGCTGGTCGCGGGTGGTGTGGGATCCGTCGTCGCCACTGAAGGCGGTTGAGGCGATGGTTCCGAGCGCGAAGGTGCAATACGACCCCGGAACCGATGCGTCATCGGCGGCGGCGCTGGCCGCGTCGTCGCAGGTGGCCATCGTTTTTGTGAGCCAGTGGGAGAGCGAGGGCATGGATGTGCCCAGCCTCAACCTGACGGATGTGATCCACAATCCGCCCATCGATCAGGATGCGCTGGTGAGCGCGGTGGCCGCGGCCAATCCACACACGATTGTGGTGATTGAGAGCGGAGGGGCCATTGTGATGCCGTGGCTCAGCCAGGTGAGCGCGGTTCTGGAGGCGTGGTATCCGGGACAGAGCGGCGGGCCGGCGATTGCGGATCTGCTGTTTGGCAAGACCGATCCTTCGGGCAAGCTGCCG
>JAJZJJ010000700.1 GCA_021810175.1 Acidobacteriota bacterium
TTTTCCGACTTTTCGGAATCAGGATAGTTCAATGTGTGCAGACATTCTGCTGGTGGACGATAACGCCATCCAGGCCGCCACGCGGAAGGCGATCCTGTCCCGGCTGGGGCGGAGTGTCGCTGTGGCCGACGATGGAATCAAGGCTCTGGGCCTGGTGGATGAGCCGGGGGGATCCTCGGCGGTTCGCCTCGTGCTGACCGATCACCTGATGCCGGGGATGAACGGGCCGGAGTTTGTCCGCCGCCTGCGGGAGCGGCTGCCCAGCGTCCCCGTGCTGGTGCTGAGTGGTCTGGCGGAGGCCGAGGACGCCTACGAGGGCCTGGACGTCACCTTCCGGCTGAAGCCTTTGCCTCCCAGCGAACTGCTCGAACTGGTGCGGACGCTGCTGCAGGAACCCATGGTGAAGACGGCCTAGATGGTGAAGACGGGCTTGACCGGCCCCGCACAAATGGGCACGATTCGGTACAGTTTGGTGCCGAAACGGGGTGGGTTCGGCGGCACAGTAACCGTCAGGTGACATTTTCGAGAATTCACAACAAAGTTACCTCTGCCGCGCATCGCGAATGCCGATACTGGAACCTAAGCAGGCAACAACAGGCACTTCCCCTGCGGAGGCTCGGCATGACGATACAGGAACACATGGAGCAGAGCCCCGGCCAGGGCGCGGAGTACGCCTACCGCGTCGCAGCGGCGGTGTTCGCCCTGCTCCTCCTCATCTCCTGCTTCACCACCTGAAAGCAAAGCGCCCGACCAGCGTAACCAGCCAGGCGCCAAGGTGAATGCAGGGCTGTACCAGCGCGCAAACGGAAACCGCGCCTGGATCGCTATTTCCCCGCGGCATCGCGCGACAGGGCGCGCTTCAGCACGATGTCAAAGGCCGACCGGAGTTGCGTGTACTCAGCCTCCGAGAGCCGGCCCTCCAGCCGCTCCGTCTCCAGAGAGAACAACTCCTCCTTAAGCGCCGCCAGCATGGTTTGGCGCCCCACCGCCACGCGTGCGGCCTCAGGTGTCGTCCGCCCGGAAGCCGAGACAATTCCTGCGGCCTCCGTAGCCGATGTTGCGGGCGCGGCGCCGGAAGAGCGCCCCGTCGGGATAAGAGCCGGATGAACGGTACCGGACATCCCCGGCAGAGGCGCGGCATTGGGCGTCGCCGGCTGAAGGCCGCGTTTCGCCCGGAGCATGAAGGCGGAAGCAATCACCAGGAGCAGACCCAGGCCGCTGAGAATCCAGCCCTTGTACTTGGAGAGCGGGCCTGGCGTGTCGATGGGCGTGCCGAGACCGCCGCCGGGGGCTCCCTCGGCTGCCTGACCGCTGCCGGTGGCCTGGCCGGCCTGGTTGTCTCCCTGAGCCTGCTGTTCGCGAGGCATGGAGCCGTTCCCGGAGATCGTGAAGGCGACTGGTTTGGCCGGCGTGACGTTGGTGGCCAGGTACGTCTGCGTTCCCGGCTGATTGGCGCTGCCGGTCAGCGGCCGGAAGGCCGTGCCGCTCAGGCTCATACTGGCGGGCACCATGACGGCAAAGTTGTCCGTGGGGATGGAAACATGGGTGCGCAGGCCGATGGCGCCGCTGTAAGGCAGATGATAACCAACCTGGAAGCGGGTTTCGCCGGGGCGGACGGGAAAGACAAAGGCGTAGTGATCCTTCTGCTTCAGCGCGGTCGGCATATCGTCGACGGCCATGCCTCCGGGACCGGTGGCTGTGGCGCCCTCGAGCACGGCTCCCGGCGGCAGGTAGAAATCGAAAGCTTCAGGGCCGTACTGGGTGCGGGGAGGTTTCGAGTCATTGTGAACGAAGAAGCTCTCGGTGACCTCAAGGCCCTGCTGATTGGTCTCGGCACGAATGACGTCGGCGTAAACATGGACATCAGGGACTTTGGTCGCCACATCGTACACGTCGACATTCACCGTGGAGGTGTTCGGCGGCACGGGACCGTAGTAGCTGGCCTTGTCATGTTCCACCTTGACCAGGTGCATGCCGCTGGAACTGGGCACGTTAAAGGAATAGCGGCCCTGAGCATCCACCGTGGTATGGGCCGATTCCTGCATGCCCTGAGTGAGATTCAGCAGGACGACGGTATCGCCCGCGGCAGGCTTATTCGTGGTCCTGTCGATGACGGTGCCGGAGATGGTGGCTGCCGAAACGGACAGGGGGAGAGCAAGTCCGGCAGCGAGTGCGAGCGGATGGAGCAGCTTCATAGGGTCCAGTCTTAATGGGAAGTATTGTGCACGGTCATGCCGGGCGCAACGAAGGTCTGAGTTTCAAGCACGTCGATTTCGGCCACGATCTCGGCAGCTTCATTTTCGAGTGCTGCGCGCTGCGCGGCGTAGTCCTCCTCCGGATATTTCCCGGCGTGGTACTCGAAATTGAGGTCGCGCAGATTCTCGAACACGGCCTCGCGGCGCTCGCGCAGGTATTCCAGACGAGTCTTGATGCTCTGGGCCTCGACATTCGAGGCCGGCCAGAAGACGAACAGGAAGACGGCGATCAGCAGAAGACCGCTGGCAATGAGGCTCATATCTCGGTTTCCTTTCGGATGCGGTCGCGGAGGTCGTTCGACGCGGGATCCTGCGCGACGGCGGGCATGGGTACCGTGCGGAGCCGCCATTTGCGGACGAGGAAGAATGTGCCCACAAGG
>JAJZJJ010000701.1 GCA_021810175.1 Acidobacteriota bacterium
GGCAAAGGCGACCGTCGTGGAGCTGACGAAATGAAGGCAGCCTACTTTTTGATGCATCTGAAGAAAGACCTGCAGCTGGAGTGGCGGTCGAAGGACGCGATCAACTCCATGCTGTTCTTTTCCCTGCTGGTGGTGGTGCTGTTCAGCCTGGCGTTCGATCCGACCAAGCAGGCGTCGCGGAACATTGCGGGCGGCATTCTGTGCGTGGCGATGATGTTCGCGGCGGTCAGTTCGCTCAATCAGGCATGGGCACGGGAGCTGCGCAATCAGGTGCTGGACGCACTGCGCATGACGCCGGCTCCGGGAGCGTCGTTGTTCATGGGCAAGGCCATCGCGAACTTTCTGTTCGTGACGGTGGTGGAGATCGTGCTGGCGCCGGTGTTTGTGGTGTTTTACAACCTGCATGCGCTGGGCAACGCGTGGCTGCTGGCGCTGGTGATGCCGCTGGGGACGTGGGCTCTGATTGTGAATGGGGTGTTCTTTGCGGCGCTGTCGATTCGGACGCGGAATCGGGAGATGCTGCTGCCGCTGCTGCTGCTGCCGGTGTTTATCCCGGCGCTGCTGGGGATGGCGATGGCCTGCTCGATTATCCTCACCGGCGTCGGGGACCCGACCTTGTGGATTAAGATGCTGGCCGGGTACGATGTGGCGTTTACGACGCTGGGAATGATGCTGTTCGAGGTGATTCTGCACGCGGAGTAGGAAAGGCTCCGCGGGGCGGAAGACCGTGCTGGAAGCTACCAGTGACCCCAGTGGCCGGTAGCGTGGAGAGAGAGAAAGTGAACAGCCGAAAAAGCAACAGCCCAGAGACCGACCACGATGAAGGCCACGGTGACAATCCACACGCGGGCCGGTCGATCATAGGAAGCGAGCTTGTTCCTTTTGCGAAGGCCGAAGGTTTGACCGCCGACACCGATGACGATCAGGACTACACCGATAACAAGTATGAACCACTCCATAGCGCTCCTTGCCTTCCTAATCGTGGATGCGGAAAATGGAGAATTCGTTTTTCCACGCGGGCCGGCGTGATCCTTCGGGGAATGTCAATGGCACGGATCGACCGGGTAAATCCAGAACGCGGAAGAGATTGGTTTGAGCCGAGATTTCGGCAAAGGCAGATTCTATGAAACTGTGGCGATGGATATGGCTGGCGGCGACGCTGGGAATCCTTGTGGAGGGTTTCCGGGAGGCGATGTGGATCGTGCCTCCGGATGCGGCGCAGGGCAATGTGGGGCGGATCATCTACTACCATGTGCCGTCGTGGGCGGCGATGGGGATCATGTTCCTGATCAATCTGGTCTGTTCCCTGGCCTACCTGGCCATCCGCAATCGGAATGAGGGGCTGGCGATCAAGACCGACTCGCTGGCGGTCAGCTCGGCGGAAGTGGGCGTGATCTTCTGCACGATCGGGCTGGTTACGGGGTCGCTGTGGGGACGCGCGGCGTGGGGCATCTGGTGGACCTGGGATCCACGGCTGACGGCGACGCTGGTGCTGTGGCTGATCTACGCGGCATACCTGCTGCTACGGCGGTTTGCGGCGGGCCCGCAGATGCGGACGCTGGCGGCGGTGATGGCGATCTTTGCCTATGTGGATGTGCCGATCGTGTACATGTCCACGCGGTGGTGGCGGACGCAGCACCCGGCGCCGGTGTTCTTTGGCGGGCCGAATTCGGGCATGGCGGCGAGCATGATGCCGGCGCTGTGGTGGAATCTGGCGGGCTGGTCGATGTGGGGCATCTTTGTGCTGAGCCTGCGCTACGCGACGGAACGCAACCATCAGACAGCGGAACAGCAGGCGGCGCTGGCCGCTCTGGAAGCGCCGCAGGAACTGGCCGGAGCTGCCGGCCACGGGAGATAGAGATGACGATTGGACACAGAGATCTTGACCTGGCGTACGGCGCGACGATCGGCATTCACCTGATCTACGTGACCTACGTGGCGATCCGGTTCCGGGCGAGTAAAGCGAAGGCGCGGCTGACAGGCCGGGGCTGACGGCAGTTCCCTCTCCGGCGGGTCCAGGCCGCGAACAATTGGCGATCGACGGCTTCTTCCTGCTCTCTGCGGGAAGAGGCCGTTTCTGTCTTTGGGGAAGCCCCGTGACGCGACCGCGGAGTGCGGTCCCGATAGAATGCCCATGGATGCTCCACCTTTCGATGGAGGGCATGTTCCATCGATAGGCGGTTGCGCGTGGCCGGGTAAATTGGCGATGCTGGCAGAGCCCTGAAATTAGCCGCTGATCCCCAGACCTGTGGCTGCTGTAACGGACGGGCCGGACCCTTTCATGCATTTTTCCCTGATTTCGATGCTCAGGGCAATCAAGAAGAACAGGCGAAGCTGACCAGGAGGCCAGGCCGGGAAGGCAGGCATATGGTTCAGACGAGCAGAGCTGATGAGCGAATCCAGGAGGCGGATTCCATGACGGAGAAAGCATCTCTGTTTTCGAGCCGGAGCCACGCGGTGGCGTTTTGGACCGGCTGTTTGGCAGTGACAGCGGGCGTGCTGCTGCACATGCCCATGTTTCTGATGGGGCTGCAGACCCATTTTGTGCTGGCGGGGATGCCGATGGGCACACCCATGCTGATCGGAATGGGTCTGATTGTGGCCGGGTTTGCGGCTACGGCCTATGGGCTGATGC
>JAJZJJ010000702.1 GCA_021810175.1 Acidobacteriota bacterium
AGCATCAAACTGGCTTGGCTCAGGCGCGCGGTATCCCTAAGATCGGCCAAGGCTCAATAGAGCCGATGTTGGGGGATCCATCGCTGTGAGCCCTCGCAGTCCGCGTGAAGTGCGGCGTGTACGCCACGGAGGCGGGCATGACTGATGCCGGCGCCCTACGAGGCTGTTTGAATGTCTTTGGTCGCCTTCCGCAGGGGTTCAGTGACAACTCCCGCATTCTGGCGAGTGAGGAACATCATGACCACGCCACAGAGCATGCTTCCAAGGGCGGCCATCTGGGCGTTGGTGAGCGTGTGATGGAGGTAGAGTTTGGGATTGATGCGAACGAACTCTACCAGGAAGCGGCCGATGCCGCTCAAGAGCAAGTACTCACCGGTGAGGAATCCCAGAGGGAGGGACTTGCTTCGCGATCCGCGCCTCCAGAGCCACCAGGCCAGCGCCAGCGAGAAGAGCAACTCGTAGATGGGCGTGGGCTGCACTGCCGCAGTGGGAGGGTTGGGCAGAACCAGCGCCCGGGTGTACCGGGTGAGGCCATTGGCCATATGCACGCCCCAGGGCAGCGTGGTGTTGATTCCGTAGTCTCCATCGCCGGATAGCAGACAGCCGAGACGGCCCACGCCGTATCCGACGGCGGCAGCAGGAGCGGCAAGGTCCAGCATCCGCAGGGCGGCGCGACCGCCCGTGAGGCCGTTGGGCTTGCTGAGAATGCCCTGATACATCAGCATGGTGATAGCCGCGATCAGTCCGCCGTACCACGCGAAGCCGGCTTGAAACCAGTGCAGAAAGCTGAAAAGAACCTCGATGGGATGACGCAGGCCGGGAGCGAGGATCCCGCGCCAGGCGCCGATCAGGTCAGGGATATCCTGCAACTCATGCCAGAGCTTGGCGCCAATGATTCCGAACAGCACCACCATCGTCACAATGTTGATGGCGTCACCGTCAGCCCGATTCCGTACGAAGTTGTTGTGGAGCACCAGGACGCTGCAAACGGCTGCCAGCCAAAGCATCAGGCCAAAGGTTCCGATATGAGCAAAACCGAGATTTATATAGGGATACATGCAGATTCCAGTATAGCGGCGGCCGCGCGCTTCTGAGCATCGCAACGGAGCGTCGCCCAGATCCTCGACCTGTTCGGCGGCTCCGCTCCGGCAAGCGCCCACGCATCCCCATCAGAGGGCGGGTTTCGAGAAGAATTCCGGGAACGATCCGCGAGCATCGGAAACAGGTCTGGTACCGGTTTTTCCTCATTCCGAGGCAGACACAAACGATCTCTCGCTTTTTTCAACCTGCGGGTATCGCGTAATCTTGAGATCATGGTCATAACAGTTCCTGCTTTTGTTCCTCCCGAGGAGATGGATGTTCTGCTCACCGCGGAGCAGATCGCCGAGCGCGTCAAGACCGTTGGCGATCAAATCTCCCAGGACTACAAGGGGCAGTCGATCGTGCTGATCGGCGTGCTGAAGGGAGCTGCGATCTTTCTGGCGGACCTGGCGCGTTCGATCAAGGTGGACAACACCTTTGACTTTGTAGCGGTGTCCAGCTACGGCAGGGCGCGGGTAACCTCCGGCGCAGTGAAGATGATCAAGGATATCGACAACCCCATCGAAGGGCGGCACGTGATCCTGGTCGAGGATATCCTCGACACCGGACTGACACTGAGCTATCTGCGCGGGCTGATGCTGCAGCATCGTCCGGCGTCGCTCAAGATCGCCACCTGCCTGGATAAGCCCGAGCGGCGCTTGGTGCCCATCGAAGCCGATTACGCCTGCTTCAAGATACCCAACGAGTTTGTGATCGGTTATGGAATGGACTATGCCGAGCGCTATCGCGGCGTGCCGGACATTCGGATCTACCCGGATAATCCGCCTCCGGGACATTGACCGGGCATCTGCGGGAGCAGAGCCTGGAAGAGTCCGCCGATTGAGTAAACTAACAGCATGAGTTCCCTGCCGCACTCCTCCAACAGCTCCACGGTGATCGTCTCTCCAGCGCGCGGTTTCCGCGGCTCGGTGACGCTGCCGGGCGATAAATCCATCTCGCATCGCTATGCCATGTTGGCGGGCTTTGCCGCGGGAACGTCGCGGCTCACGAACTTCTCCACCGGCGCCGACCCGCACAGCTCTCTGGGCTGCATGCGCGCCATGGGAGCCAAGATCGAGACCATCGGCAAGACGATCGAAGTCACCGGAACCGGTGGCTTGCTGCGCCATCCGAGCAGAGACCTGGACTGCGGCAACTCCGGCTCGACGATGCGCATGCTCGCGGGGCTGGTGGCGGCGCAGAAGGGCTCCTTCCGCTTCGTCGGAGATGAGTCGCTCTCTGTTCGTCCCATGGAGCGCATCCGCAAACCGCTGCAGCAGATGGGAGCAAAGATCGAGTTGACCGGCGGTCACGCGCCCATGGTGGTGCATGGCGGCGAACTGACCGGAATCGACTTTGAGACGCCCATTGCCAGCGCGCAGGTGAAGACCGCGGTGCTCTTTGCGGGGTTGCAGGCGCAGGGCGTCACCTCCATTGTGGAGCGGGTGCGGACGCGAGACCACAGCGAGCACGCCCTGCGAGCCTTTGGAGCGGCGCTGGAGCGCAAGAACGGCCGGCTATCCATCGCCGGAGGGCAAAAGCTGACCGCCATCG
>JAJZJJ010000703.1 GCA_021810175.1 Acidobacteriota bacterium
GGGGTCGGGCTACAACCTGAACCAATTGCCTGACAAGTACGACGCGCTGGGCTCCCAACTGCTGAAGCCAGTACAGAATCCCTTCTACGGTATATTGCCGGCGGGGACGACCTTTGGCGCCCGGACGATTGAGGAAGGCTACTTGCTGACGCCGCACCCGCAGTACCAGGGCGTGCTGCAGACGGTGCCGCGGTATGGCGATTCGACCTATAACGCGCTGCAACTGGCGTATATCGAGCACTTCAAGCACGACGGCATTGTGCAGGTGGCTTATACCTTCAGCAAACTGATCAGCAACACGGACAACACCAGTTCGTTCCAGGACGGACAGGGCGGACTCGGCGTGGTGCAGGACTACACGAATCTGAAGGCTGAAAAGTCGCTGAGCATGCAGGATGTGCCGCAGAACCTGGTGATCAACTATGGCATTGACCTGCCATTTGGGCGCGGGCAGCAATACTTTGGCAACGCCGACCGTGCGCTGAATGCGGTGATCGGTGGGTGGCGGGTGAACGGCATCACGACCTTTCGCAGCGGCCTGCCGATTGCGCTGCAGGCGGCAGGCAACAACCTGAGCATTTTTGGCGCCGGCGCGATTCGCCCGAATTATGCGACGGGATGCAACAAGGGCGTGAGTGGTTCGGCTCACAGCGCGGCGCGCGCGAACGAGTGGTTCAATACGGCCTGCTTTACGCAGCCGGGGCCATACTCATTTGGAGACGAGTCGCGGGTGGATTCCACCATGCGAAGCGACAACCTCGCGAACTGGGACATGTCATTCAACAAGTACTTTGACCTGACACATGGCGTGCGATTCAAGTTTGGTACAGAGTTCTTTGACATCTTTAACCACCCTCAGTTTGCACTGCCGAACGCGAACCTGTCTTCGCCCGGTTTTGGCCAGGTGGGGCACCAGACGAACCTTCCTCGAACGGTGCAGTTTGAGGGGCGGATCATCTTTTGACGCTGTTGTTGAAGTACGTTCCTCCTATGCGAAGCTGACGCCCTGATGCGGCTCAGCTTCGCGCTTTGTTTGCCGCACTTGCGGACGGAGCAGGTAGACGTCTAAAAGAGGGAGAAGCTATTGCGGGGAAAAGTTTGCCCCCGCAGAGATTTGCAACTGTCACGGACATGATTTTGGGAGGGGCGATGAATCGTCGGGAATTGCTGAAGAGTGCGGCGGGGCTGGCGGGTGCGGCGGCGATGAGCCGCAGGGGGTGGGCCGGTGAAGTGGAGACCTATGCGGAACTGATTGCGCTGGAGGGGCGGCTGGCGCGCGATCCGCGGCGGCCGCAATTTCATCTGCTGCCGAAGCGGAACTGGATGAACGATCCCAACGGGCCGGTTTACTGGGATGGTCGCTATCACATGTTTTTCCAGTACAACCCGCAGGCGGCAGTATGGGGCGACATGCACTGGGGGCACGCGATGAGCGAGGACATGGTGCATTGGGAGCATTTGCCGGTGGCGCTGGCTCCGACGCCTGGCGGGCCGGATGCGGCAGGGTGCTTCAGCGGGTCGGCAGTGATCGATCAAGGCGTAGTGACGGTGATGTATACGGGGGTAGTGAAGGCACCGGAGAGCGAGGCGACGATTCGCGACGGAGCGAACAGCCTGCGCGAGAGCCAGTGCCTGGCAACAGCTACGGGCATGAATCTGACGGCGTGGAAGAAGGTGCCGCAGGCGGTGATACCCGCGCCGCCGCCGGGGATCAAAGTGGCTGGCTTTCGCGATCCTTCGCCGTGGAAGAGCGGCGATTGGTGGTATGTGGCAGTGGGCTCGGGCGTGCTGGGCAAGGGCGGCAGAGTGCTGCTTTACCGGTCAAAGGATTTACGGAACTGGGAGTATCTGCATTTTGTGGCGAGCGGACCAGGGAGCGGGAAGCAGACGGCGAATCCGGTGGGAGATGGAGAGATGTGGGAGTGTCCGGATCTCTTTCCGCTGGATGGAAAGCATGTGCTGATTTATTCGTCGATGGGGCAGGTGCACTGGCAGACGGGCGTGCTGGATGAGGCGGCGATGAAGTTTCACCCGGAGAAAGCGGGAGTGCTGGATTACGGCGCGTATTATGCGGCGAAGACGCAGACGGACAAGCATGGGCGGCGGATTGTGTGGGGATGGATTCCAGAGCGGCGGCCCGAGGCGGAGTACAGCGCGGCGGGCTGGGCATGCATGATGTCCCTGCCGCGCGTGTTGCGGTTGCGTCCGGATGGGGATTTGAGTATCGAGGTGGATGAGGCTGTGCATCAGCTCAGGCTCGACGAGCAAAGGCTGGCGCCAGGCCAGGATGCGAATATGAATCTGAATCGGTTTCTTATTTCACGAGCGACAGGAGAGTTGTCGGGACGGTTTGCGCGGGGCGGCAAGCCGTTTGCGGTGCAGCTGATGGGCAGGCTCGCAAGCGGGGAGCTGAATGAGCCGCTGGTGAAGATTGCCTATGATCCGGCGCGGCCCGGCGAAGTGTTGGCGGATGGGAAGGCGATTCCGATAGCGGGGCCGCATACGCAGGCGTTGGAGATACATATATATGTGGATGGCTCTGTGGCGGAGGTGATGCTGCAGGGCACGGCGGCGTATACGAAGCGGTTTTATTACGCGGGAGATGTGGCCCCGGACGTGTGGGTGAAGGT
>JAJZJJ010000704.1 GCA_021810175.1 Acidobacteriota bacterium
GCCTGCGTCAATCTCATCCCGCAAATCAAATCCATCTACCGGTGGCAGGGCCAGATGGAAGAAGCCTCCGAAGTCCTCCTCATCATCAAGACCACCGCTCCGTGCCTCGATGCCCTCGAGTCCACCCTCCGCAGCCTGCACTCGTACACCATCCCGGAATTTCTCGTCCTCGACCTCGCCTCCGGCAGCCCAGCCTACCTCAACTGGATCCTCGAATCCGTCGAATCCCCTTCCACCGCATCAAAATCCGGCTGAATCGAAAATCCTGTCGCCGCCCCCCGAAGCTTCCCCGGCGCGCGGCTTTTCCCTCCGGAAAGCCGCAGGTCCCGAACACAAGTGGGTGCAAACAAATAGGAAATCCGCCTCGAGCATTTTCACTGAAGGTGTAGGGGAGAACAAGGAAGTTTGCGTCGACGTTCCATCAACGAACCGCCACACCCGATCGATCCAGAACGCCTCATAACCTCGGTGAAAATGCTCTAAAACCACCTCAACCGGCCCCTCCCTGTTATCCTTACAGTGAACTCCTGACAGAGTTTGCACCCTTCCGTGCAGCAAGCCATCGGCCCGCGGGCCCAACGGCTCTTCTCCACGGCAGGACACGATCAGCTCATTTTCCTGAAGATGCAGTAAAGCTTCCGAGATGCGTTACCTATACGGAGTCTTTGTTTTTTCCACCCTCGTTCTTGTCTGGGCGATCGTTGGCGTTGTCCGCCACATTCGCCGCCACAACGCCGAGGTGTCTGCGCACGTCGAGGCGCATGAAACCGCCACCAACCCGCCATTGGACTGATCCCATGAACCACGCCACCGCTGCATCGCCCGCCATCGCACCCCGCTCCCACGCCTGGCTTCGTAACACCGGACTCGCCGTCTCTGGCAGCCTCCTCGTCGCCGCCGCTGCGCATGTCTCTGTGCCGCTCTTTTTCACGCCTGTCCCGGTCACGCTCCAGACGCTCGCCGTCCTCGGCCTCGGCCTCCTGCTCGGCCCCTCCGTCGCCTTCGGCGCCATGGCGCTCTATCTCCTTGAAGGTCTCTCCGGACTCCCCGTCTTCAGTCCGGTCGGCCCCGGCGGCATCGCCCAGCTTCTCGGACCCGACGGCGGATATCTCCTCTCTTATCCGCTCGCCGCAGCCGCCGCAGGCTGGCTCTACCGCCGCGCGCGCCACTCGCGCCTTCTCTCGAACTTCGACGTAGCCATCGCCTCTGCCGCCATCGGCGACATCCTCATCCTCGCCTGCGGAGTCGCATGGCTCGCCACCCTCACGCACTTCGCCCCGGCCAAAATCGCCGCGCTCGCCGTCCTTCCCTTCTTGCCCGGCGACGCGCTCAAGGTCATCGCCGCTGCGGCCATCGTCACCGGCATCGCCCGCGTGCGCCAACAGCATTCCGCGGCTGAGTAATTCCGCCGCAACCCATTCGGCGCGTGCGCCTGCATCTTCATCCCGGCGACGCGCCCTCCAATTTTGACCGACTGCTTCTTCCCGAAGCTCAAGTGAAAGGATCAGGCATACCCGCAGTGAGCACTTCCGCAACCGACATTCGCGAAATTACCATCGCCCACAGCCCCGACTCCGATGACGCCTTCATGTTCTACGGCCTCGCCAAAGACAAGGTCGTCGTTCCCGGCTACCGCTTCACCCACACCCTCACTGACATTGAAACCCTCAATCACAAGGCCATGAATGAGGCCTTTTACGACGTCACCGCCGTCTCCTTCCACGCCTACCCCTACATCCAGGACAACTACGCCCTCATGGTCTGCGGCGGCTCCGTCGGTGAAAACTACGGCCCCATGATCATCTCGCCAAAGCCTCTCACGCTGGACGAGGTCCGCAAGGTCAAAATCGCCGTCCCCGGAACCCTCACCACCGCCTACCTCACCCTCAAGCTCTTCGCCCCGGAAGTCGAAACCGAAGTCGTCCCCTTCGACCAGATCATCCCCCAGGTGCTCGAAGGCAAATACGACGCCGGCCTCATCATCCACGAGGGCCAGCTCACCTACTCCCACAGTGGCCTGCACAAGATCATCGATCTCGGCATCTGGTGGCGCGAGCAGACCGGCATGCCGCTCCCCCTCGGCGGCAACGCCATCCGCCGCTCCCTCGGCCCTGACGTCATCCACACCGTCACCGTAGCCCTCCGCGACAGCATCCAGTTCGGCCTCGACCACCGCAAGGACGCCCTCGCCCACGCCATGCAGTATGCCCGCGACCTCGACCCCGAGCTCGCCAACCAGTTCGTCGGCATGTACGTCAATGAGCGCACCCTCAACTACGGCCCCGACGGCCAGGAAGCCATCCGCAAGCTCCTCCAGATGGGACACGAGCGCGGCATCATCCCCCACGCCGTGAAAGTCGACTTCGTAGAGTAACCGCCGGCTTCCGCACAGACACCAAAGGGCATCCACCGGATGCCCTTTGTGCTTTGCAGGAACAAATCCCAATCTTCCGCGGCTACAGCTTCTTCACAAACTCCGGAATATACTTCCCCACATCCACATCCTTCACCGAATGATCCGGAAGCGTCACATAGACCTTCGTGGGGTAAAGGCCATTCTTCGATAAGTCGTACTCCTCAATTTTTCCGCCTCAAAAGGTGCGCATCTACGCATCCGCCGCCGGATCAG
>JAJZJJ010000705.1 GCA_021810175.1 Acidobacteriota bacterium
GATTTTTTCGTATCCCGGGAACCAGCCGGGCATGGAGCCGAAGTCGCTGGCTCCCTGCACGTTGTTGTGGCCGCGGAGCGGGTAGGCTCCCGTACCGGGGCGCATGTAGTTGCCGGTGACGAGGAGCAGGTTGGAGATGGCGGTGGAGGTGTCGGATCCGGCGCAGTGCTGGGTGACGCCCATGGCCCAGAGAATGCACATGGATTCGGCGGCGGCAATTTCCTTTGCGACGGCGGTGAGGACAGAAAGCGGGACGCCGCAGGCTTCGGAGGCGTATTCCATGGTGAAAGGTTCGAGGCTGGCGGAATACTGGTAAAGGCCGTTGACCCAGCGGGCGAGGAAGTCGAGCCTGGCATGGCCGTGGTCGAGCATGTAGCGGCTGAGCGCCGAGAGCCAGATGAGGTCTGTGCCCGGATTGGGGCGGAAGAAGATGTCTGCGCGCTCGGCCATTTCGTGCTTGCGGAGGTCGGCGACGATGAGTCTCTGGCCACGCAGCTTGTGGGCCTGCTTGACGCGCGTGGCAAGGACGGGATGGGCCTCGGCGGGGTTGGCCCCGATAATCATGACGAGGGATGCCTGTCCGATGTCGTGGATGGAGCCGGAGTCGCCGCCATAGCCGACGGTGCGGAATAGCCCCTGCGTGGCCGGCGACTGGCAGTAGCGGGAGCAGTTGTCGATGTTGTTGGTGCCGATGACGGCGCGGGCGAACTTCTGCATGAGGTAGCTCTCTTCGTTGGTGCACTTGGACGAAGAGATAACGCCGATGGAGTCGGGACCATGAGCGGCTTTGATTTCCGTGAGGCGGCGGGCGACAAGGTCGAGGGCTTCGTCCCAGGTGGCCTCGCGGAAGCGGCTGCCTTCACGAATGAGCGGGGTCTTGAGGCGGTCGGGACTATTGACGAAATCCCAGCCGAATTTGCCCTTGACGCATGTGGAGATGTCATTGGCGGGGCCGGAGCCGGGCTGGATCTTGAGGATATGGCGGTCGCGTGTCCAGACGTCGAAGCTGCATCCGACACCGCAATAGGTGCAGACGGTCTTGGTCTGGCGGGTGCGGATTTTGCGGAGCGCGGCTTCGGTTTCCGAGGCCTGAAGGATGGGTCCGTAGCCGATTTCCGGCTCGATTCCCTTCACCACTTCGATCATTTCGTCGAGGGCCTGCTGGGGCCAGTGGGTGAGATAGCCGGCCTGGCCGAGCATGGACTTTTCCATGAGTGCGTTGCAGGGGCATACAGTGACGCAGTGGCCGCAGGAGACACAACTGGAGCCGCCGATTTCGTGGCCGCCATCCCAGAGGACGCGGGGATGTTCGCTTTCCCAGTTGATGGAGAGGGTTTCGTTGACCTGGTAGTTCTGGCAGGCTTCGACGCATCGACCGCAGAGGATGCACTGGCTGGGATCGTAGCGGTAGAAGGGATTGGAGTGGTCCTGCGGATAGGGTTTGGGCTGGTAGGGATATTTCTGGTGCTCGACGTGGAGCATGGCCGTGGTGTTGTGAACGGTGCAGTCGGAGTTGTTGTTGTCACAGACGGTGCAGTAGAGCATGTGGCGGCCGAGGATGCGGTCGAAGGCCTCAGATTGTGCGCGCTGAGCCGCAGGCGTGGCGGTGGCAACAGTCATACCGGGCGTGACCGTGGTGGAGCAGGCGCGAGCGAGTTCGCCGTTGATTTCGACGAGGCAGGTGTCGCAGGTCTGGATGGGGCCGAGATGAGGCTCGTAGCAGACTTGCGGGAGTTGGATGGCGGCACGATTGACGGCATCGATGAGGCGCTCGCCGGTGTGCGCTTCGAGATCTGTGCCGTTGATCCGGATGCGGCAGGATGTGCCGGCGTTCGAGAGGTTCTGCGATACGGAGGGATTGGTCGGCGTATGGTCCATGGTTCCTCGTCGGGCAGTGAGGGTGTTTTGCGGGATAGCGCGTGAATGTTGTTTTGGATGCCGCGGCGACGGGAAACGGTACGAGTTTTGGGATTGGACAGCGAGGCATCGGAAGATGCCCGGAAAACAAGAACGCCTCTCATCCGGGATGAGAGGCGTGAGTTGCAACCAGCTCAGTGCTTGGCGTCGGGCGGCAGGTTGCGGGTCAGGGATTTGGAGAGGAATTCGTCCAGGATGTTCTCAAGAGCGTCACCGCCGATGAGGATGCCGCTGTCGCGCATGGTGATACCGAAGGAGCGATCCTGCGGAGCGTGATAGACATTGGAGATGCCGGCGGCGGTGAAGTCGCCGAGGACGGCGGCATAGCCGGGCTGCCAGCGGCCGTTGTCGCCCTTGGAGATGACGGCGGAACGCATGGCATACCATAGACGCGATCCAAAGCTGCCGGTGCCTTTGTAGAAGTAGCGGGGATCCTGATGGAAGATGATAGGGTAGACGCCTTCGCCAAAGAGGCGGGAAATGTTGGAGTCGGCATAGGATGCGCCGAAGCGCTTGCCGTAACCTGACCAGCCGGTTCCATAGCCGGGATAGATGTCTTCCTGCTGCTCGAGGCCGGCGACGGCAGCGGCGACACCGAGGATGAAGGGGTCGCCCATGGTACGGAAGGTGAGCCGCATTTTGAGCTTGGGAGTCAGCGGAGCTGGATTGGGCACATAGCTCGTGAAGAAATTGGGGACTATCCCGAGAACG
>JAJZJJ010000013.1 GCA_021810175.1 Acidobacteriota bacterium
CGGCTGCTCCAGTTTCGACAGGATCCGGCCTTTCAGCTCCGGTCCATAGACCGCGGGCTTTCCGGAGCGGGCGATCAGCGCGGTGCTGCCGGAGGAATCGCCGTACGCGCTGCGGGTGGTATCGGACATTCTGGAGTCGAACGGATCGTCGTCGATGGCCTCGGTTTGCGGAGCCAGCCTGGCGCTGATGGATGCGGGAATCGCGCTGAAGTCGTCGGTGGCGGGCATCGCAATGGGCCTGGTCAAGGAGGGCGAGGATTACGCCATCCTGACCGACATTGCGGGCGCCGAAGACCACTACGGAGACATGGACTTTAAGGTAGCCGGGACACGGACCGGGATCACGGCGCTGCAGATGGACATCAAGATCGGCGGGATCACGGGCCAGATCATGCGCGAGGCGCTGGAACAGGCGCGGCGCGGACGGCTGTTCCTGCTGGACAAGATGGATGCGGTGCTGGATGGACCGCGGACGGAGAAGTCGAAGTTCGCGCCGCAGATCCGGACGCTGCAGATTCCGACGGACAAGATCCGGGATCTGATCGGACCGGGCGGCAAGACAATCCGGGGCATCATCGAGGCCACGCAGGTGAAGATCGACGTGGACGACACGGGCAAGGTGAACGTGGCGTCGAGCGACGAGGAAGGCCTGAAGAAGGCGCTGGCGATGATCAACGACCTGACGGCGGTGCCGGAAGTGGGCAAGACGTACCTGGGCAAGGTGGTGCGGCTGGCCGAGTTTGGCGCCTTCGTGGAGCTGTTCCCGGGAACGGACGGGCTGCTGCACATCAGCGAAATTGCCGAGCATCGGGTGCGCGAAGTGAAGGACGAGCTGCGCGAAGGCGATCAGGTGATGGTGAAGGTGCTGGGCGTGGAAGGCAACCGGATCAAGCTGTCGCGGAAGGCGGTGCTGAAGGAACAGCGGCAGAAGCTGGGTCTTCCGGAGCCGAACGCGGGCGGGGAGATGGCGGCTTCGGCGGAGCACGAGCGGCCTTCCGAGCAGCCGCGTGAGGCCCGGGAAGCACGTGAGCCGCGGGAACCGCGCGAACCTCGGGAGCCACGGCAGCCGCGTGCGCCGCGTCCGACGCCGGTGGAGGATCGGCAGCCCAGCTCGAACGCCAGCACGATCATGATCGAGGGCGGCGAGGATTTCGACGACAACGACGTGGAGGACGACGGCGGCGAGGAGATCAACTACAACCGCGCGGACGGACTGCCTCCAGTGGTGGAGCGGCGGCCGGGCGGCGGCGGTGGAGCTGCCGGAAACGCCGGACGCCGGCGGCGTCGCCGGGGACGGCGGCCGGGCGGCGGCAGCGGCAGTGGTGGCGGCGGCAACCGCTAAATCCTTCCATCATCAGCAATCAGGACCGGAGCAGCCTTTGCGGGGGCTCCGGTCCTTTTTTGTTCCGCGGATTCCCGGGCGGGCGCGGGTGGTGTGTCGCAGCGGGGCAGGTAGCGAACAGCTTCCGGACAGGCACCAGGGCAGAGGTTACTGTTCTGGCAACAACGCATCCCCCGGGGGATTGCAGGCATCCCCAGATCAGGTAGACTGACGGCAAATGAGCGCTTCGATGTACATCGTGGTGGAAGGCGAGGATCCAGGGTTCGACATCTTCGTGAACGGGCGCGCCCTGGCCCGGAACGAGGATGCGCTGGAGAAGCTGGCGCTGCGGCTGGGAGTGAAGCCGCTGCTGGAGTTCTTCTCGGCAGACGAGAATTCGATGGCGCTGCTGCTGGAAGAGGGCGCGGGCGACCCGGAATGGGCGCGCACGCTGCCGCCGCCGCAGTGGTTCACGCCGGAAGATGGTCTGGTCACGATCTGCACGCTGCACGACTTTCTGCGGGAGGCGCCGACGGCGCTGGGCGCGGAGACGGCGGCGGTGGTGGAAGAGCTGGAGGAGTATGAGCTGGTGCTGCGGAAGACGGCGGTGCGGCACCTGCGGTGGCAACTGGCGGTGAGCTGGAAGTAGTGGCGGCTCACCGGAAGCGAGCGGTCCTGCGGGACCGCTTTTCCGTTAGCGGACCACTTCCCTGCCCTCCCCTCACCAAGGCATTCTTCGGGGGCTCCCGGTAAATAGTGATTTTTTCCTATGCATATGATTCCGCAGCGGTTAGAGGTTCGCTTATCCGCGCCGATTCTGTAAGCATATGATTCCACAATGTTTATCGTCGCCCTTTGTTTTGTTATGGATGTGCATCCATATGATTCCGTGGAGTTTAGTGCATCTCCTACATCTGCCAACTGCGATGTGGGGCACGCGGCGCCAAACGCGTCAGCGAACCAGCAGTGCCTGGTAGCGTTCCGTCGCTGGTGGCCCCCCTGGTATTTGCTATTTTTCGGTACCGATATGAATCTAAACGACATAGCGGCGAGCCTGGATTTTGGATTTCCGTTAAGCATATGATTCCACGGCGTTTAGCGTAGCCCTTTGTTTTGTTATGGATGCACATCCATATGATTCCGTTGAGGTTGACGGTTTCGCTTCTGCCAACTGCGCCGACGTGTATCCCCCAGCCGCTTCCGGAACTTCCTGTTCCCTATTTTTAGAGTACCGGGTTAGGGGATGAATCGTGCCAAGTTTGTTGGTGGTGGTCGGGGCGGAAGTGGTTTGGAATGAGCGGGGATTACTTTGGTGCGGGCGGTGGATGGTTGACAGCTTTACCACAGAGGACGCAGAGGGCACGGAGAACGGATTTCGAGGAGCCAAAAACGGGCTTATGAAACGGCCCGGGGCTAGACCCCGCTGGGTTTACCGTCGGATTCTATTCGCGAGGCGGGGTCGGACTTGTGCAAGCCTGGCCGCCCGGCCTTTTTCGCGCGGGCCTACTTTTCCGCTTTCCGTAGGATCAGGTGGCCGTGCTTGCTCCTGCCGATGGCAAGATAGGAATCGTCCTCTGCGCACGAGATATATTGTGTCCGCGTCTTTCCGGACTGAATAAGTTTCCCGGTTACGCTGCCGTCTATGGGGCTTATATCGTAATAGGCGAAGTCGGTCTGGTTGAAGGGCACATTCGCCACGCCGTTTTTCCGGTAGAGCGCGATCCATTGTTTCGGAGCCGGGACCATGTTCATGAACGTCATGCCCGGGGGAGGCTGGAGAGGAACAATTCGATAACCGCCGCCGTCACCGATATCCACGATAGAGCCGTTGGTTCCAGTCTGCCACGCGAGGATATCGTCGCCGTAGGACGTAAAGACAATGGAGCCCATGGTTTTGGCTATATCCCGGAAGGACTGAGCCGAGCCGAAGGGAGCGCCCTTCTCCACGGGTGTCTGAAAGGCGGGAAGGGGGATTTCGGTCTCGACGTCGCCGGTGGAATCCAGCACCAGCAGGTGGCCGGCGGAGTTGATGCGGTCATAGCCTGTGACGACGAAGTCGCCTGAGCCCAGGATTGCCATGCGCCGGATGGGGTAATTGACGGGTATACGGATCAACTTTTTGAAGGTTCCGTCTCTGTCAAACTCGGCGATGAAGTAGTGGTAGTGTCGCCAGGCGACGCCAGCGGGCGAGAGGCCTGGCTCAGGATGGCCGGTCGCATGTTTGGTTCCGCGGACGAGGAGAGCCACCCCGTTGCGCGATGGGAAAAAGTCGAAATAGAAGATGTCGTGCAGATCTGGAATGGATGCCGGGGAATAGGTATGCGTGACGTCGCCGTGGACCATCAGCACCGTATGGCTTGTAAGATTCTTCGGGTTCACCTCGTCGATAAATATGGCCCCATTGGAGGTGCATTCGGGCAGCATGGCGGTAATGGGAGAGAGCGAGACGTTATGCATTACATCGTTTTTGGTGAATGAGAGCCGGGTGACGGGAATATACTGCCTCGGCAACCGGGCGGCATTCTTCGGGGCCGTGGCTCCTGGGTTCTGTGCGTTTGCCGCCCCTGTAAGGGCAAAAAACAAGCCTGTTAGCGCGAGGATAGGGGTTCGTATTGTTCGCATTGGCGCCCCCTTCTAACTTTAACGAGACATCGGGCCTGTCTTTCGGCGGCGACAGGAGGTTAGCACGGGGGGCTAACGTGACGTCAAGAGCTGGCGGGGCGGTGGATGGTTGACAGCTTCACCACGGAGGACGCAGAGGACACGGAGAACGGAATTTCGAGAAGCCAAAACCGGGCTTGCGTGGCGCATCGGCGAGAGAAACGGCCCGGGGCTGAAGCCCGGCGGGTTTTGTGGGGCGGGACGCGGGCCTGAAGGCCCGCTCTCTACCGCCTGCCGCTTCGCAGCACAGGATGACGGCTCACCTCTGCCCCCCTCGCGCAAGCCAAAGGCAGGGATGGGCCACCCGCCAAATCCAGAGGAAAGTTGGAGTCGATGAAGATCACAGTTGCATGCCCGATCCGTAGCCCTGCTCGACCTGTTCGAGCATGCGGTCGATATCGGCGGTGGGAAGGTCCATGCGCGAGGAGGCCGAGATGACTTCGAGTTTGGAGGCGACCTCGCGCTCGCTTTTGCTGGCCTGCCCCAGGGCCTGGCGAACCCACTGGGCGATGGACATGCGGCGCAGCCGGGCGGCGCGCTGAATATCGCGATATTCAGGGTCCTAAATGATTACCTGCAACCGTTTAGCCATGAGATGAGTTTGGTTGACTCGTGGGGGCGAGTCAAATTCAGGGACGGCTGACGGTGCATTTGGGCATCGGCGATTTCAGGATTGTCAGCAGGCTGCTCCTCATGCCGGGGCTATAGAAGTTGACGAAGTACCATCTTCCATCGCTTCTTTGTGCGACTTCCGCAATCACATCCGGAGATTTGTTGCGGTGGCCTCCTTCAACTCTGTAGACACTCACCCTGTAGCGATCACCCTGTTTCCGGATTGCGCCGACCTCATAATCCCTGGCTGGGTCCTGGGTGAGGAGAAACGGATCGAAATCGATGCCGATGAGTTCGTTGCAATGCGACTGCGCAGTCGCGTCCGCCCTGAGCAGCGTTGCCAGCTCAGTACTCAAATCCCAGTGAGCCCGCCTGAGCATTTCCATCCAGGTAGCGTTCGTGCGGCCGCGGGAAAGGCTCCGGGCGTACCACGAATAGAAGCCCTGCACATATTGGCGCGGCGATTTCGGTGGCGGCCAGTCCGTGAACACAACCGGATGCTCAATTCGCTTCACGACAGCTGGCTGTGCCGCCCCCGGCTGGTACGGACTTGTGGGACAGATGGTGAAATCAGCAAAGAGCGCCGGTTGGCGGTCCGGGCTGTCACAGTCAAAGTAACGGCAGATCAGATCAGCGGATTGGTTATCCGCCGGAAAGAAGATGTGGTGCGTGCCGACATGCCAGATAGCAAAGAAGCCGTCTCCCCGATGATCGATCGCCCTTCCCCGGATTACAAAGCAGGCCTTCGGGGCGCTTGCCTCCGTGGCGTTTCGTGCCGGCGTTGCTTCTGCGGTACGACAAAGCAGGGCTGAGAAGGCGAGTCCGAGCACGAGGCCTTTTGTTTTCATCGCTCCCATTATCGCCCTCATGTCCGTTCAATGGCTGCGGGCCTTCTGACGATGGGCGTTGGCGGCTACCACTGGACGCCGGGGTAGAGGCTGGGGAGGCGGTCGGCGCGGAACTGGTCGGCGCCTGGGGTGGTGGCCTGCCAGATGACGCGGGTGGCGGTGGGGTTGAGCTCCTGGATGATGCTGCCGGAGAGGGGGGCGCAGAAATCCACGTGGATGTCGCCGTTGGGGAGTTTGGCGAGGTCTCCGCCGAAGAAGCTGAAGTAGCTGGGGGGCGGGGTGTAATTGACGATCATGGTGGCGGTCATGTTGCCCTCATTGACTTCGAGGACAGGGGCGGTGGAGTAGCAATAGGGGTTGGTGGGGGCCTGCGGCTTGCAGATGACCTGGCCGATGGGCGGGGGAAAGAAGCGGTCGTTGCCGTTGTCCATCATGCCGATGCGGAAGACGCCGGTGGTGACGGAGGTGAAGTAGTTCATGCCGTGCTGGGCATAGAACCAGTCCTGGGGGGATTTGGCATTGAGGAGTTTGAAGTCGCCGCCGTAGCCGAGACGCCAGAGGACGTTGCCGGAACCCTTGCCGTCGTCGAAGGCGATCTTGATGATCCAGTTCTGATGACGCATGGAGAGCAACAGATTGTGGTCATCGGTGGAGTAAAGCATGTCGTTGGAGTGGGTCCAGTCAGGGAAATAGAGGGGGTGGCGATTGACGCTGAGGTGGTCAAAGGCGTCCCAGAGCCAGTCGGGATTGCCGTTCTGGTCGACGTCGACGAGGACGTCGCCGAGGACCTGGGTGGTGCCGGGATGGCCGGGGAGGTTGGTGAAGTCTTTGGGATAGGAGCAGAGCAGGACCCAGTGGCCGTTGGGCAGGGCGAGGACGTCGTGGTGGAAATTTTTGAGGGTGTAGGGATTGCCGGAGGAGTTGTGGAAGCCGTCGGCGGCGAGGCGCTGGTTGAGCTGGTCCATGGTGATCTGGCGGACGGTGTTGCCGGCGAGGTCGACTTCGCGGACCAGATTGAGGGTGGTGGGCTGAGAGTTGATGATTTTGGTGGTGAGGGAGGAGAGGTAGGAGATGGTCATCAGGAAATCGCCGTTGGGGAGGAGATGGATTCCCTGAATGGAGTCGAGTTTGGAGCCGCCCTGGTAGGTGTAGGTCCAGATGACATGGCCCTGGAGGTCGGTGGCGAAGGCCTGAGTGACGTTGCCGGGGAGGATGGTGTTGAAGAGCTCGATGCCGGGCTGGGGAGTTCCGGACTGGGTAATCTTCACCGGGCTGGTGACGGGAGGCGTGCCGGTGACCAGGGGCTGGCCGGAGACGAAGGTGTCGTGATCGACGTCAGTGAAGGTGGCGCCGTTGTTGAGGGCGACCTGGGCGCGCATGTGGTAGAGGGTGGTGGCCTGCATGCCGGCGACGTAGATGCTGACCTGGCCGCCATTGGCGGAGGGCGTGGCGACCCGCCAGGTGTTGAGCCCGTAGCTGGTGGTTTTGCCGAACTGGATGGAGACATTGCCGGGCGCGGGGAGATAGATGGAGTACTGATCGACCTGGGGATTGGCGGTGGGGTAGATGACGCCGGGATCGATGACGGAGGCGACGGCGGAGGCGTAGTCCTGCTTTGGAGCGCCGACGAGCGAAGCGGTGACGGTGAAGTTGGCGCTCTGCGAGAGGCTGGGGGGAGCGGTGTAGTTGCCGGAGGAGTCGACGACGCCATCGGCCGCATCGCCGCCGGCGACGCCGTTGACGGACCATTGCAGCGCGCCGCCGGAGGAGGAAGAGGCGTCGAAGTGGATCTTCTCGCCGGGGCTGAGGGCGACGTACTGGGGGCTGATGGTGACGGATCCACCGGAGCCGGCGACGGGAGCGGGCTGCGAGGGGGAGGATGGCGTGGGGGGCGGGACGGTTCCTTCAGTAACGCCGCAGCCAGCGGCCAGGAGAGCGATCGGAAGAGTCAGCGCGAGGGCAAGAGCGGCGACACGCGGAGTATTCACTGCATACGCTCCGGATGGCTGGGGCCAGTTGGTGGCCGGTCAGAGCTGGTGGGGAGAACGAGCGGCCGTGCAGGGATGTGGCTGGCTGGGGTTGCGATATCCGGGGAGGAACTCGGGAATGCCGGAGATCAGGAAGCCGGCCGCGTTGGGAATCCCGCGGCCGGCCTGGAGAGTGCGATTACCAGCGAATGCCGAAGGTGACGGGGATGATTTCCTCGGTGCCTTCGCCGTTGGTGGTTTTGGTGGGCCGGGGCGAGTCGACGAAGACGTAGCGGGACTCGGCAAAGAGCTTGGCGTTGCTGCCGGAGCCGAAGGCCTTCCAGGCGAAACCGATGCCGAGGTCGGCAGCGGCCTGCATGCTGGAGAACTGGGCGACGGTGACCGGGGCATAGCCGTAGCTGCAGAAGTAGTAGTAGCAGAACTGCTGCTGCTGGAGGTTGGTGAAGGCGGTTACCTTGCGGCTAAATCCGCCGCCGCCGGTGATGTAGGGGGTCCAGGAATGCTTTGGGAAGAGGTAGATGATGGGATCGAAGAGCAGGAGGTGCGAGGTGATGTGGCCGCCGCTGGTGCCGACCTGAGCGAGGGTGGCGCCGGGAATCTTGTTGCGGTTGAATTGGTATTCGAAGAGGAGGCCGTAACGTTTCGTGAAGTTCCAGCCGCCGCCGACGAGCAGGTTCCAGCCCCAGGTCTCGTAGCCATGGGTGTCATTGCCGATGGGCGCGGTGAAGCCGCCGCCACCGACAAAGGCGATGTGGCTGAGCTTGCTGTGGTAGCTGGGATACTGCGGGTAGTTCTGCTTGCCGTATTGCGGGGAGGGCGAGGGGCTGGCGAAGCCATATTCGGGATGGAACGCCGGAAGCGAACTGGAGCTGAAGAGGTTGTTCGCATTGAGGTCTGCGAGGTAGCTCGTCGAAGAAGCCGGGAGGGCAGAGCTGGAGTAGTTGAGGTTTCCCGCCGCCGAGCTGGTGGATTTCGAGGTTGTCTGCGCGGTCGCATTGAGCGAAAACGCAAGGACAAAAGCAGAAGCGCCAATCAGTATGCGCCGCAGGAGCGGGCTGGTACCCAGACCATTCGCAACCATGACTAAACCCCTTCGGAAGAGCAATTTTACGAAACCCGGCCGGAGCGAACCGTGGGACGCTCCGCTCTTTATTTTGACACCGGAATCATCGCTAAGTTGCAGGGTAGGATGCATTTTCGTATTTCGGCGTCAGTGCACGGGCAGAGTTTAGACGAAAAAGCCCGGACAGCGGGAGCGCTGTCCGGGCTTTTTGATGAAGGGGTGGAAGGGCGTTCCGTGAGGTGAAAGCCCCTCGGTTGTCAGCCCTGGATGTCGAACTGCTCGGGCGGGAGCGAGGGATCGCTCTTGACGATGATGGTCCGGCCGATCATCTCCTCGAGTTCGTTCAGCCACTTCGCATTGTTGCTCTTGAGGACCTTGACGACTTCGGGATGGACGCGCAGGAGGACATCGTTGCGTTCGAAATGGCTCATCATCTTGCGCATTTCGATGTAGAGCTCGTTGGCGACGGTGATGGGGCTCTTGACCATGCCGGTGCCGGTGCAGACGGGGCAGGGCACGCTGAGGGTCCGCTCCAGGGACTGCTTGACGCGCTTGCGGGTGATGGCGACGAGGCCGAAGTCGTTGAACTGCAGGACTTTGGAGGGAGCGCGATCGGCCTTGAGGGCGTCTTCGAGGGCCTGCGTGACCTTCTGCCGGTTGCGGCGCTCATCCATATCGATGAAGTCGATGACGATAATGCCGCCGAGGTCGCGGAGGCGAATCTGGCGGACGATCTCGGGGATGGCGTCGAGGTTGGTCTTGAGGATGGTGTCCTCAAGGCGGGCGGTTTTGCCGACGTACTTGCCGGTGTTGATGTCGATGGCGACGAGGGCCTCAGTCTGGTTGATGACGATGGAGCCGCCGGACTTGAGCCAGACTTTGGACTTGAGGGCCTTGCTGATTTCCTCGTCAATGCCGAACTGCTCGAAGAGCGGCGTGTGCTTGGTGTAGAGCTTGACGCGGCGAACGAGGGAGGGCTGGAAGCGATTGAGGAAGCGAACAATGCGCTCGTACTCGGTTTCGCTGTCGACCCAGATGGTGGAGAAGTTGTCGCTGACCTGATCGCGGAGGATGCGCTCGACGAGGTTGAGGTCGTGGTAGATGAGGGCAGGCGCTTTGGCATTGTCGGAGCGCTGCTTCATCTCGGTCCAGAGATTGATGAGGAAGCGGATATCGGCGCGGAGCTCGTCCTCGCTGGCGTGTTCGGCGGCGGTGCGGACGATGAATCCACCGGCGGCGTCGCCTTTTTCGCTGATGAGGATGCGCTTGAGGCGCTGACGCTCCTCGTCGGCGGCGATTTTGCGGGAGACGCCGACGTGGTTGACGGTGGGCATGAAGACGAGGAAGCGGCCGGGCAGGGCGATGTGGCTGGTGATGCGGGCGCCCTTGCGCGCGATGGGCTCCTTGGCGATCTGGACGAGGATTTCCTGGCCCTGCTTCAGCAATTCGCTGATAACGGGGACGTCCATGGTCTGCATGTTGGGGCGACGGCCGCTGTGGCGGCGATTGCCGCTTTGCTGGCGTCCGCGGCCGCCACGGCGGTCGAAACGGCGACCTTCGCGGCGCTGGGGAGCAGGCTCAGCGGAAGGCTCCTCCGCGCCTTCGGCAGCGGGCTGGGCGTATTCGTCCTCGTCGAGGTCTTCCTGGAGATCGAGGTCGGCGGCTTCGGTGAAACCGGACTCGGAGTCAAAGGACTCTTCTTCCTCGGAAGCCTGAGCCGGGTTGTCGTACCCGAGACGCTTCTCGATGTGGACGTCGCGGACGGCCTCACCGACTGTGGCGGCCTGGTCGAGGGTCTCCTCTTCCATTTCGTCGGGAGCGTGTTCGTCGGACTCGCCGGAGATAGGCTCGAAGTCGTATTCGTCCTCGTCGATGATCTCCTCTTCGAGGACGCCCATGCCGGGGGCGTAGCCAAAGAGCTGGCGGACGACTTCCGCCTCGGGGGAGTTGGCACTGAGATCGGAGGTTGGGAGAGATTCGCCGCGCAGAGCCTCGGAGACATCGGCATCGTCGTCGGATTCGTCGATTTCCTCCATTACGGCTTCTTCGTCCGCGGGCGGGGTGAAGCGCATTTCGCCGCGGGGAGTCTCCACACGGTACGAGGCGGAGGCTTCCTCGGGCTCGTACTCCTGGACTTCCTCGTGGATTTCTTCGTGGATTTCCTCGTGCGCTTCGGGCTCAGGCTGAACTTCGAGAGCGGTCGGGGCCGGCGCTTCTGCGGGCTGCGGCTCGTGAGTCTCAGCGGGTTCAGCGATTTCGCGATGGATCGTCTCCTGGGCCGCCGGGGCTGCCGCTTCCTCGGGCTGGGCTGCCGGCTCCACATGGTGAGGAGCGGCGGAGGGCTCAGCGAAGTCGCCGGAAGTCTCGGGGGCGTGTTCGACGGGCGCGGGCTGGGCGGCAGACGCCGGTGCAGCCGGAGAGCGGCGGTGACGGGACAGGGATTCGCCGGGCAGGATAGCGCCTCCGTCCCAGCCGGATGGAACCTCAATCAGCGTGGAAGGCTTTGCGGAGCTGACCTGCGCCGGACGGGAGGGAGCTTCGGACGGCTTTGCCTGGCGGGCGCCGCCGCCGTATTTGGAAAGCGATTCGCCCGGAAGCAGGATGGGCGGGCTGAGGGTGGCGATACCGCCGGGAGCGCCATGCTCGGGAAGAACAGCCGGTTCGGCGGAGATCGCTTCCTCGACAACTTCAGGGGATTCGAGAGGGCGCTCGGGGCGGGCACCACGCCCGCGGATGCGGCGTCGACGGCCGGGCCAGCGGCGCACACCGGATTCTTCGTCGCCGTCGAGGGGTTCGCGCTCCGACTGGCGCGCGGAGGCTTCGGAGATATGGAGAGCGCCTTCCTGCGCGGGAACGCGGCGGGGCTCGCGGGGTTCGCGATTGTCCCGGGCCTCGCGGGATTCACGGGGTTCGCGGGATTCGCGGGGCTCACGGGGCTCCCGATTTTCGCGGGACTCGCGGGGTTCGCGGGATTCGCGAGGTTCGCGGGATTCGCGGGATTCGCGGTGGCGTCGGCCGCTGCCGCCACTGGCGTCGATGCGCTCGAAGTCGGCGGAATCCTCTTCCTGCTCTTCGAGGAAGTCGGTGACATAGAGGAAAGCGTCGCGCTCGAGGCCGAGGTCCACAAATGCGGACTGCATGCCGGGGAGGACGCGGGTGACGCGGCCCTTGTAAACAGAGCCGGCGAGGGTGTATTCGTTTTCGCGCTCGTAGTAGATTTCCGCGAGCTGATCGTCTTCAAGAATCGCAAGCCGCGTTTCGTGCGGGGTGCTGGAGATGCAAATTTCTTTTGCCATTCCGCCTCAATGTGCCGAGGAGGAGCAGAACGGGTTACCGGGGAGGGCCGGGAGTGGCGAAGGAACGACTGTGCCAATTCACACGCAGACGAGGGTCATGGGGTTCCGAGACCGAGCCAGGGCGCGGAGGGAACCGGTGTGGCCATCGAATGCGGAGAGAAGAGATACGTGGTGGGGAGTCGTTCGCGCGCGGAGAGTTTGTGACCGCTTCAGCCGTCTCGCATGGCGGGGCCGTTACCCGTCTCAGCACGCCCATTCCTGATCCTGCCCGGCCCGACTGATCCAATCGGCCGGTTAGTCCTTCGTTAACTCAAAAAAACCTGCGCCCGCGGAGCGGGCCCTGCTGGTCCAACAAAACCTGGTACGCCACTAGTTCACGAAACGGCTCATACGGACATTCATCACCATGCCGAGAGCGAGGAACGTGAACAGTACCGAGGATCCTCCGTAGCTCATAAGAGGGAGAGGAATCCCGGTCACCGGCATCAGCCCCAGAACCATTCCAACGTTGACGGCGATCTCGAAAGTGAGGACGGCCGCCACGCCCATCACCATAAGGGAACCTGGAAGGTCCGCAGCTGTCTGAGCGTTCTGAATCAAACGCATCAGTATAAGGAAGTATAGCAGCAGGACGAGCACGGCACCAATAAATCCGTGTTCCTCGCAGAAAGCGGCGAAGATGAAGTCGGTATAGGGGATGGGGAGGAAATCGCCCTGGGTCTGGGTTCCATGGGTGGAACCGCGGCCAAAGACGCCGCCGTCGCCGACGGCGATTTTGGACTGGAGGATCTGATAGCCGCTGCCCTGGGGATCGGCGCCGGGGTTCATGAAGGCGGTGAGGCGGGCTTTTTGATAGGGCTTCAGGAATCTGCCGCTGGTCCAGATGCCGGTGACGGTGGAGACCATGACCAGGGTGAGGATGGCGCCTTTTTTCCAGTCGATGCCGCCGAGGAAGAGGCCGAGCAGCAGGGTTGGAGCGTAGGTGAGGGCGGTGCCCATGTCCGGCTGCTTGAGGACGAGGAGCATGGGGATGGCCACGAGAACCATGGACTTGAGGATGTCGCGCCAGGTGAGGCCGCGGCCAGCGAGGCTGGTGAAATAGCGGGCCATGACGACGATGAGCACCAGCTTGACCCATTCGGAGGGCTGGAAATGCATGCCGCCAGGGAGCCTGATCCAGCGCTTGCCGCCCATGACCCGGGTGCCGACGACCAGGACGGCGACCAGGGAGACGAGGCAAAAGCCGTAGATCCAGTAGATGGCGTTCAGGAGCTTGTGGTAGTCGAGGATGGACATGACAAACATGGCCACCAGACCAGCGGCAATCCAGACCAGCTGCAGCTTCTCAAAACCCTGGAAGCGGGTGTGGAGGGTGGCGCTGTAAATCTCAAAGACGCTGACGATCGAGAGGATCATCACAAACGTAAAGAGCGTCCAGTCAAAATCACGGAGGGAAAGGAAACGGCGCATACAATCCACAGGGAACCCCGGCTGGGGTCCTGTTGAGCTGGGTAAGGGACTCTGAGAGAAATTATCGCATTGCGCGGGGTGGTCAGGCTGAGCAGGACAGGGATTGAGCGAGAATTCTGAGGCTGGTTTGGCGGGCGGAAGAATGTCAGGCCGGTTTGGCGGCGGCCGGGCTCTGTGCGAGGGCGCCAGGATGCATGATTTTTTTGACGTCCCTGTCCTGAAATCTGGACAAAAGCAACGGCCGGCCGGGGCTTCGCTGTTCCGGCGGGCAACGAGCAATCGCGAGGAAGTCTCCGGGAAGCTCGGTGGAGCGCGAAAGTGGCGCGGGTGCCGATCCCATGGTCCTTTGAATGCTAGAGGGGGTGCTATTGGAGGATTGTGATGATCTGCGCGAACCCCGAGTGCCGTCGGGAGTCAAGTTACCTGAGAAGCGGAAGTCTGTACTGGGTCGACGAGCACCCGGCGAGCGGGAGGAGTGCGCGGAGGCGGTTTATCTGGCTTTGCAGCGATTGCGCCCGGAAGTTCAGAGTGGAAACCTGGAGGCCACCTGGATCGCAGCTGCGGCCGACCGAATCGGGGGAAGAAGTACGGTCAAAACATCCGCGATCGGTATCCGCCGACAGCCTGGGCGATGAGCCAGCGCTGCGGGCAAGCGCGAGACACTGACGGAGCGATGGAGCCGAGTGGGCTGGGCAAGGCGGCGCATGGGAATTGGTGGGCAGTGAGGGACTCGAACCCCCGACTTCCTGCTTGTAAGACGGTTCGGGAGTTTTTCTCCCACTGTCCACCAACATCTATAAGCAGCACAGTTTCAGAGGATTACAGGCGCTTCCCGCTTCGCGTGACTTCTCCGAAAGTCACTCATTTTCTGTCCAGACTACCCGCAATTTTCACCGCAGTGTTGTGCTCCCGTTTTACCATTTCGTAGTCACCAGAGCGTCACCAGGAAAGGATCACTCAAAAATGAATAGCAGCACTGGCCCATTCAGGCCTCGGGATAGAGTGAAGGTCAACCCCGAACAGCTCAACAATGATGGGGTGAATGCGGGACGGGATCGACCAGGGCAGATCGGCACAGTTAAAGGAGCGGATGACTGGGGAGAGAATCAGACGTTTGTGAATGTCAAATGGGATGGTGTCGATGGTGTGGTCTATGCACCAAATGAATTAGTGCTTATTTCTCGCGGAGACGAGTAACAGCGGTACCGTTTGGGGTGCGGGAGCAGCCCCGTGAAGACCGCTCCCGTATTGCGCGCCCTCCGGCAAGGGGTACCGGGGCTTTAGGCGCGCAAAACCAATGATTCCTCTTCCACGTCGGAAGACTCGCCGGTATGGATTCCGAGAGCCTCCTGAACGGCTTTTCGCTGTGTGGTCAGCGCAGCCAGTTCGTTTTTCGCACGGCTGAGAGTCAGCGTTGCCGAATTGATGGACTCGCGCAGTTCTTCCACCGGCCCCTCGCACCCGGCAACTTTGGTTTGTGCTTCCCTCTGCCGCTCCTGCCACGCTGAAAGTTCCTCGCGGGTCGGAAAGTCGGAATCCTTCGGTCTGGACGCCCGGACTCGCGTAAGAACGCCTCGCGCCTGGTGATGTGCCTGCCGTGCTCGCCGTTGATCGTCCCGCAGGCTGTTGAGTGCGTCCTGAGCCGCACCAACGCGCTCCAGGGCAGCACGGCACTCGCCGGTGAGTCTTTCAAGCTCCGCCTCCGCCGCCTGCCGCTGGGCCTTCTGGCGATCATCTAGGAATGCCCGAACATCATGGTCAAACTGCGGAAGGATCGACGCCGCGAATCGGACATCCATCCCGGTTAGTGCGTTGTCCAGCTCCGCCAGCGCAGCCAATACGCGCCGGACGGAATCGCCGTCCACTTCGGGCACACGCGACGGTACAGGAATCGCGGGAGCAGGCATTCGGAACCGGAACGGCGCAGGATCTGTGCCGCTGGGCTGGATGGTGGGGAACGCCGTCTGTATGGGAGAACCACCAGCCATCAGCGGGCGCATCTGGCTACGGGGGAAGGCCGCCGTACTCGGCGCTGCGTCGGCGGCACGCGCATAATTCATCCGTTCGACAATGCGTACTCCGGCGACCCCCCGCGCGTCCTCGACGCCGACAGCGAAGCAGGTAGGTTTTCCGCCCCCGACAGGTGGGAAGCAGGGTTCGACGCCGGTAACTTTCTCGTTGAAGCGTTCACGGATGCGGTCTGCGGCCTCTGCCGCGGTCCAGGCTGGTGCGATTTTCCCAGGTCTCATATAGTTTCCCCTTCTGTGTGGTGCGTGAGAACGTCGTGGGCGAGCGCGACTACA
>JAJZJJ010000706.1 GCA_021810175.1 Acidobacteriota bacterium
GCATCATCGTGAATGCGACGAACAGCCAGAATCCGGCGGTGGTGAACAGCGATGTGGATTCGCGAAATTATCTGCAGTTTACGGAGCCCTATGGGCGGGCGCTGACGGCGCGTATCCGGCTGATTGAGTGGAAGCACTGAAGCAGCGGCGAGACGGACCGGGAGCGCGCTTATATACTGAAGGAGGGATGTGCGGCCGGGACCACGGCCGCTGCCGCCGGATGCGGATCCCGCGCAGAGAGCGCGTGTGTATGGCTGTCATCCGCCGAGGCTGCTGAACAAAGACTCCCCTGCACGAGTCGAAGGACATTCGTCTCGAAAGGAGAAGTTTCGCATGAATCGCCGCCAGATTTCCCGCGTAGGCGCGGTCGCACTGAGTGTACTGCTGACAGGAGCAGCCGGGTGCAAGAACCTGATGAACGCGAATGGGCTGAAGCCCGCGTCAGACAGCGTGAACGCGAGCGCGAAGGTGAACCAGTATCCAATGAAGGGCATGGTGCTGGGCAAGAGCGCGCAGACGAACCAGATCATCCTGCAGCAGGGTGAGATTCCCGGTTTTATGCCCGCGACGGATGCGACTTACACGCTGAAAAACGCCGCCGTGTTCAGCAAGCTGGCTCCGGGCGATCAGATTACGGCGGACGTGGTTGTTCCGGCAGACCTGAGCAGCAATCAGCTGATCAACATCAAGGTGGTTTCGCAGCCGAGCCATCCGATGACGCTGGCGGAGCTGCCGCCGCATCAACTGCTGGTAGGCGAGAACGTTCCGGGGACGCCGATGGTGAACCAGGACGGCAAGCCGACGTCGCTGACGGATTTTCGGGGCAAGGCAGTGCTGATTACGTTTGTGGATACGCAGTGCACGGACGACTGCCCGATCATTACGCACCTGTTCGCGGAGATCGACCAGGAGCTGGCGAAGCACCCGAAGGCGTATGCGGGAAGCGACCTGATCACGATCAGCATCGATCCGGCGCATGACACGCCGGCGGTGCTGCATGCCTATGGGCTGAAGTACCTGAACGGGAAGGCGTCGGGTTTCCAGCACTGGCAGTTTGTGCACATGACGCCGACGAACCTGAAGCGGCTGGCGACTGACTTTGGGGTTTCGTATCGACAAGCGAAGGGCGACATCGAGCACACGATGGATATTTCGCTGATTGGACCGGACAACACTCTGCAACAGTCGTGGAGCGGGGACGACTGGGATCCGAAGATCATTTCGCGGGCGGTGGAAGCAGCGGCAGGCAATGCGAACACGCCGGTGACGGGCAAAAAGATCTCGTAAGGGCAAGGGCGGTCGGATGCAGGGCGATGCCCTGCGCAAGCGAAAGCGTGGGAATGCCGGAGGCGCAGATGGAGGGCGCTTCCGGCATTTCTGTTTTGCGCGGGTGGAAGTGTCGCTCGTCACATCACGGTCGAAAAGCAGCGCCGTACTCTGGGCTTGGGATCGAAGCAGGCTGCGGGGGCCGGCCCTGACGGCGCTTATGCGCGTCTGCGAAGTGGATGCCGTCGAGCTCTTTCTGATCTGGGCGTGCATGTGGCCGGTCCCAGCCGCGGGAGATTGCGGCCAGCTCTCGGAAGGGAGACGGATTCAATGAAGATCGTCGTGATTGGAGCCGGGATTGCCGGATTGAGCGCCGCAATTTACGCGAGCGAGTGCGGATATGACGTGGAAGTTCTAGAGGCGCACGAGCGTGCCGGAGGACTGGCAACGAACTGGGAGCGCGGAGGGTATACGTTTGAGAATTCGCTGCACTGGCTGCTGGGTTCGCGACCGGGGAGCCCGATGCACGCGCGCTGGCGGGAGCTCTTTGATATTGAGCGGCTGAAGTTTATGTATCCGGAACCGTTTGTGCGGCTGGAACCGGCAGAAGGGCCGGCGCTGAACGTGCCTCGCAAGGTGGACCAGCTGGAGGAGGAGTGGCTCGCTTACTCGCCGGAGGATGCGGAGGCGACGCGCCGGTTTGCGGCGCAGATTCGCGAGCTGGGCAAGGTGAACGTGCCGGGGATGGAAACAGGGCGGGTGTCGAACTGGCTGGGCATGCTGTTGAATGTGCCGCATCTACCGCTGCTGCATGAGCTGACGACGATGACATGCGAAGAGTACGGAGCGGGATTCAAGAATCCTGTGATGCGGAGTTTCTTTCAGGGTGAGGAGACGGGGAGGATGTCGGCGATTGCGGTGCTGCTATCGCTGGCGTGGACGAGCGAGGGCGATTGCGGATATCCGATTGGGGGATCGCAGGCGGTGATTCGGGCGATGGTAGAGCGGCTGCTGGAGCTGGGCGGAAAGCTGCACTGCAACGCGAAGGTAGCCGAGATTGTGGCCGAGGATGACGCGGCGGTGGGGGTGCGTCTGGAAAGCGGCGAGCGGATCGGTGCGGACTGGGTGATTTCCGGGGCGGATGGGCACGCCACGATTTTCGATCTGCTGCACGAGCGGTTTGCGGACCGGGAGACGCTTCGGGTTTACGAGGAGTTTGAGCCCTTTCCTTCATACCTGCAGGTGTCGCTAGGGGTGGGCCGGGAATTGAAGAGCCAGGCGGGATTTGCGACGTGGCTACTGAAGTATCCGATGGAGATTGATCCGGTGACGCGGGCGACGCAACTGGCGATGCGGTTC
>JAJZJJ010000707.1 GCA_021810175.1 Acidobacteriota bacterium
ACGCAGCCTACTGGATGGGAACGCTCGAAATCCTTAGATTTTTATCTACTCCGCGATCGGGAATTGCTACACGCCGGACTGCATATTCGAAAGCGCCTTCTTGTTGTAGCGGATGAGGCCGCGCTGGACATAATGCTGCTCCAGCGAGGTGGCGAAAACAGCGAATGCGGTGTCGCGGCGTTGTTGCACCAGTTTGTCGCGCGTCGCATCCAGATTCTGTTTCACCTGCTCCTCGGTGGGGACCTGTTTATCGAGAACCTTCAGCACTACGCCGGTGCGCTCCGTAACGATGGGCCCGCTGATCTGGCCCGGCTGCAAGGTAAATGCGACCGCGCCCTGGCTGCTCATATCGCCAAGCTGGGGAACCTGCCCGGTGCTGTCCACCAGGTCGCTGGTCATCAGGGTTGCGCCCACTTCTTTGGCGGCCTTGTCCAGACCTTCTTCCTTGGCTTTGATTGCGAGTTGCTGAGTGCGACTGCGCATGAAGCCGGCAATCTGCTGGTCGCGGAAATCCTCCAGCACGTGCGCCTTGTAGGCGTCAAACGTCGGCGCGTGCGCGGGAACTACGTTTAGCACCTTGAACACCGCATAGCCTTCGCCGGTGGATGCGGTTGCGGGGGCCGAGTCCGGCTTCATGGTGAAAGCCTGCTTCAGCAGTTGCGTTCCGTCCGCCAGGCCCGCAACAACGCCGCCCTGCTGCAGCCCGTCCGCGGTGACCACTTGCAGATGGTTCTGGTCCGCCATCTTTTGCAGTCCCACCTGCTGCGCTTGCGCCTGCAACCTGGCTGCGTACGCCTGCGCCGCCTGGGCCTGCGCCTGCTGCATCAAATTCGCCATGATCAGGTCATGCACTTCATCGACGGTCTTCACGTGCGCCGGCTGCTTCTGTTCCACCTGAAGAATGTGAAAGCCGAACTGCGTGCGGATCACACCGGAAAGCTGTCCTGGCTGCAAGGAAAAAGCTGTCTGATCGAACGCCGGCACGGTGGCTCCGTGCTGGATGAAACCCAATTCCCCGCCCTGCGTCTTGCTGCCGGGATCGTCGGAATATTTCTTGGCGAGGTCGGCGAAATTGGCGCCGTTTTTCAACTGCTTCAAAATGTCCTCAGCCTTCGCCTGGGCCGCGGCCACTGTTTTGGCATCCGCCTTCTGCGGCACGGCGATCAGGATGTGCCGCACCCGCACCTCTTCCGGCACGGAAAACTGCTGCTGATGCTCGTTGTAATACCGCTGGATATCGGCATCGGAAACTTTGGGCGAACCGCCGGGGACCTGATTCAGCGCGAATGCGACATATTGCACTTTGCGTGTTTCGGGAATGGCGTGAGCATAGCGAGCGGCATTCTGCTGAAAAAATGCCTTCAACTCGGCATCGGACGGATTGATCTGCTTGCGCACATCCGCAGCCGACAGCACCGCGTATTGGAACTTCACCTTGGTCGCCTGCTTCAGATACGCATCCGTCGCAGCCTGGTTCGACACAGTTAAACCGCCGGTGATGAGCGCTTCGAGCCGGTTGATGAGGATCTCCTCTTTCAACTGAGTTTCAAAATCCGCGCGGGACATGTTGAAGTTGTTCTGCACAAAGTCATCGTAGCGATCTTCTCCGATAAACGTGCCGCCGGGAAACAGCACGGGCGCGAATGGGCCATGCATCAATTCGTTCCGAACATCGTTGTCGGTCACGGTCAGCCCGAGGTGTCCGGCTTCCTCCACCAACACGGCCCGCTGTACCAGGGCCTGACCGGCGCGCTGCATTAAAAATGGCAGCACAAAATCCGGATAGTGGTTTTGCTGCTGCATGCGCTGCGCCACCTGCTGCACTTCCGTGACATGCACATCCGTGGAAGAGCCGAGGACACGGCCAAACAGGGTATCGCCGCGCACTACGGCATAATTGTCGCCGCTCGATACAGTGTCCTGAAAAATGCCGGGAACCAGCGTGATCACCATGAGGATCGCGGTGATGGAAATGAGGCCGATAAAGATTCCCTTGACTAAGCGGCTATCCTGCTGAAGAAAACGAATCATGAGCGGGCAACGACCTTACCTCCGGGCGCGAAACCACGGAAGAGAATTTCCTGCATACACCTCTCCGCGAGAAATGGGACGCAGTTTCTCCCATTATAAATGGATTGCCGCGTCCACCGGATGCGGATGGGCGCGGCATCGACTCAATATGGGTAGCCTCCCGGAGGCCCGTACGGCGGGGGCGCAATTGGGCCCGGTGGAGGCGGGTAGCCGGGCGCATAATAGCCGCGCGGCCTGGGGCCGTACGCCGAGGGGGGCACCTGGGAGCTGAGCATGCGGATCACGCCCGTGGTGGGTTCGCTAACCGTCAACGGCGCGTTCAGATAAAAGGTGAGCACGGATTCAGACGGAATGATGATTCTGGGGCCGGAGGACAGGGACGAGATTCCCGCGCCGCCCAGGCCGCCCAGCAGTCCGCCCAGCAGCGCCGCCGGACCGCCGCCAAAGGCTCCGCCGACAAGTGCGCCCATGGCAGCGCCGCCGCCAATGTTCGCCGCCGACTGCCCGCCCTTCCCAGGACCGCCGCGAGCCCAGACGTAACTGCTCATCCGATAATGCGTGTTGGCGACGTTGAGGCCGTTCAACTG
>JAJZJJ010000708.1 GCA_021810175.1 Acidobacteriota bacterium
GAACCATGAGGAAGAGCGGTCCGGAGGACATGAACTCGCACAGGCCGTTGAAGAAGGGCTTGTCTTTGTGGACGTAGTAAAAGCCTTCGGCCTGCTCTTTGGAGATCGACTGCTTTTTAATGGCCACAAAGCGAAAGCCGGCCTTTTCGATTTCAGCCAGAATGGCTCCGGTGTAGCCCTTGCCGACCGCGTCGGGCTTGATGATGCTGAAGGTACGCTCTGCCACGAAACATATGCTCCTGTGCGGGAATTTTTACGCAGCCTCATTGGAGAGGGCCGCATGTGCAACTATAACTGGAGTGGCCCCCATCAAGCTTTAAGCGCGGTTGAGAAATCGAAGGCGAGATTGCAGTTTTTCAAACCGGATCATGCAGTCCGGGCGATGGAAACTGCCGCAGCAGAAATCTCAGGGAAATCTGCCTGCGCCGGGACATGAGCGAAACACCCGGAGGGCCAAATGGCGGGAGCCCGAAGAGCGGTTCCATCCGGCCGTTGCAAAGCTCCAGCCTCTTTTCCGCGCACATACAAAAGCCCACCGCCAAGGTGGGCTTTTGCAGTTGAAGCATGCAGCCGGAAGCTGCGTTTCACGCCCTGCCGATGACCTTTGCCAGCTCCTCGCCGATGTCGGCCGGCGAGACCACGACGTGAATGCCCGCCGCGGTCATGGCTTTCATCTTGTCGGCCGCGGTGCCCTGTCCGCCGGAGATGATTGCGCCGGCGTGGCCCATGCGGCGCCCGGGAGGCGCGGTCTGGCCAGCGATGAAGCCAACCACCGGCTTCTTCACATGCTGATTGACGAACTGCGCCGCGGCTTCTTCCGCCGAGCCGCCGATTTCGCCGATCATGACGATGGCTTCGGTGTCGGGGTCGTCGTTGAGCAGGCGCAGCGCGTCGATGTGGGTGGTGCCGATGATGGGATCGCCGCCGATTCCAATGGCCGTCGACTGGCCGATGCCGCGCTGGGTGAGCTGGTGCACAGCTTCGTAGGTGAGCGTGCCCGAGCGGGAGACGATGCCGACCGAGCCTTGCTTGTGGATGCGGCCGGGCATGATGCCGATCTTGGCCATACCGGGCGAGATGACGCCGGGACAGTTGGGCACGATCAGCCGCGACTTCGATGTCTTCAGCCTGGCCCACACCTTCACCATGTCAAGCGTGGGGATGCCCTCGGTGATGCAGACGATGAGTGGAATGCCCGCGTCCTCGGCTTCCAGAATGGCGTCGCCCGCAAACGGCGGTGGCACAAAGATCATGGTGGCGTTGGCGCCGGTCTTTTCCACGGCTTCAGAGACGGTGTTGAAAACAGGCCAGCCCTCGTGGGAGGTGCCGCCTTTGCCGGGCGTCACACCGCCGACAACTTTGGTTCCATATTCCGCGCAGCCTTTTGCGTGAAAGGTGCCTTCTTTGCCGGTGATGCCCTGAACGATGAGTCGTGTCTCGTTATTGACCAGAACTGCCATTATGCTCCCACCCCCGCTGCTGCCTTTACGACCAGCTCCGCTGCCTCTTTCATGGTTGCGCCGACCTGGAAATTCAAGCCGGATTCCTTGAGGATCAAACGGCCCTCTTCGACGTTGGTGCCTTCCAGCCGCAGGACGATGGGCACGGTCACGTTGAGCTTGCGCGCCGCGGCCACCACGCCCGTGGCCAGCCGGTCCACGCGCAGAATGCCACCGAAGATATTGATGAAGATGGCCTTCACATGCGAGTCGGAGAGCAGGATTTCAAAGGCGTGCTCGATCTGCTCCTGGGTGGCGCCGCCGCCCACATCCAGGAAGTTGGCGGGGCTGCCGCCGGCGTACTTGATGATGTCCATGGTGGCCATGGCCAGGCCGGCGCCGTTGACCATGCAGGCGATGGAGCCGTCGAGCTTGATGTAGTTGAGCGCGTACTTGCTGGCTTCCACCTCCAGCGGATCCTCTTCGGCGATGTCACGCAGCGCCTTGATCTCCGGGTGGCGGAAGAGGGCGTTGTCGTCGAAGTTCATCTTGGCGTCGAGGGCGAAGAGCTTGTCGTCCTTGGTGGTGATGAAAGGATTGATCTCGGCCAGCGAGGCGTCGGATTCGACAAAGGCTTTGTAGAGGCTCTGGAAGAAGGCCACGGCTTGATTGATCTGCGCCGGCTTGAGTCCCAGGGCGAAGGCCAGCTTGCGCGCCTGCCATGCTCCAAAGCCCACCGCCGGGTCAATGGTCTCTTTAAAGATGGCCTCGGGAGTCTTGGCGGCCACTTCCTCAATCTCCATGCCGCCGGCCTGGGACGCCATAAACACGAGCTTTCCGGTGGCGCGGTCGAGCACGATGCCCAGATAGAGCTCGCGGTCGATGGCCGCCGTCTCTTCGATGAGCAGCCGCTGCACCTTCTGGCCCTGGGGACCGGTCTGGTGCGTGACAAGCTGCATGCCAAGAATGTTCTTGACGTGCGTTTCAGCCTCTTCGCGGGTGCGGGCGACCTTTACACCGCCGCCCTTGCCGCGGCCGCCGGCGTGAATCTGCGCCTTGACCACCACGCCCGAAGCGCCTTCGGCAAAGAGCTTGCGGGCTACGGCCGCAGCTTCCTCCGGCGTATTGGCCATTTCGCCCCTGGGCACGGGAACACCATACTTTGCCAGGATT
>JAJZJJ010000709.1 GCA_021810175.1 Acidobacteriota bacterium
ATGGGACACAGCATCGCTCGTCACTCCCGATTGGCTAGACGAGATGGCACCGATCATCGCGCGGCACTTCACTGACACAAGGTTCGCGAGTGCGGCCGGCTATCTCTTTAAGAGCATCGCCGATCTCGGGTGGGACATGTGCGACTGGCGCGGGGAGGGCTACAGGTGGGACTTCCGCCCGTATCTCTCTCAAGCGGAGGCGGAGGCCGCGTTCCTTCCAGTAGAGGGCCGAGGGGATGAAGAGGTTGACGTAGACGGAGTCGGCGTCGTGGTAATAGATGGAGTTATTCAGCTTGGAATACTCTTCGGAGCCGGTTCCGGTGCAGCACCAGAAGGAGTCGAATTCGGTGCCGAAGGTTTTGTACATGCCCGGTTCGAGCGGGACGTAGTACATGAGCATTCCGTTGCGATCCTGGGTGCCGTAGCGAATGTTGAGGAGGAGGCGCTCGTAGAAGTCGAAGAGCTTCGGGTCCGGGTTCTGGCCATAGAGGTGCCGGGTGAGCTTCATCATGTTGTAGGAGGTGCAGCACTCCTCGGCGTTGGGACCGAGCTGGCTGGCGATGGCGTCGGGCGCATGCCAGAACTCGTAGTTGCTGGTGCCGCCGGTGCAGTAGATGTGGTGCTGGGTGACGAAGCGGTAGAAGTTTTCGCTGATGTGGCGATAGCGTTCGTCGCCGGTGAGCTCATAGCCGCGGGCCGCGCCGATGACTTTAGGGATATTGGTATTGGCGTGGTTGCCGTTGAGGATGTCCTTGCCGGCGGCGAGGGGATCGAAGATTTTGTGGTGCTCGAAGCGGAAGCCGAGGTCGCGGTATTTGGTGTTGCCGGTGAGGGCGTAGAGGTTGACGGAAGCTTCGTTCATACCGCCCTGCTCGACGAGCAGAACCTTCTGCCAGTCCTGCGGGGTGAAGCTCATGGCATAGGTATAAGCCCAGTCGGCCATGCCGGAGGCCATGTGAAGCGCCTGCTGATTGCCGGTGTGCTGATACATGTCGATGAGGCCGGCCATGATTTTGTGGTAGGTGTAAAAGGGCGCCCAGACGGGCTGGTAGTTGCGCAGGCGCTCGAAGAACGAGGTGGGGAAAGCGCTGAGATAGCCGTCCTTTGCCTGGCACTGGGCGAGCATGCCGACCAGCTCATTGGCCTTCATGGCGATGAAGTTGTCGCCGGTACTGGCATGCATGAGCGCGCAGGAAGACATATAGTGGCCGACATAGTGGCCGCGCAGCTCACAGGTGGGAGATTCCCAGCCGCCGAGGGGATCGGCATCGGTGGGGATGCCGGCGGTAACGCGGAAGTTATAAGCCAGGCGCTCATTGGGGAGGGAATAGAGCCAGCTGCGATTGCGCTCCATGGTGTCCTTCCAGATGCCGGGGAGCAGGCGAATATCCGGCATGGGGAAGGGCTCGGCTTTCCACTGGACTTTGGCGACGGCGGCATCGATGAGCGCGTGATTGGCGGTGTCCTGGGCGCTGGTGACGCCGGCGAATTTGTCGAACTGACTGCCGTCGAGAGCTGAAGCGCCCGCGGGCAGGACAGCCGCCGCGCCGGCAAATACCGCGCCGCCGAGAAACTTTCTGCGACTTACACTGCGATTCATCAGGATTCCCCTGTTGGAAAGTGGTTGAGCATCCGGCGAAAGCGTTTTCCGGGTTTCATCCATAGTACAAAGCGAGGCGGATTGCGGGGCGAAAAATTCCTGCCGCAGAGCTTTGCGGCAGGAGCGGAGCGATGGCTGGGCTGGCGGTTGCTTAATCCCGGAAAGGGGTGCTTTGCGGGACTGGGCGGGTGGCGAGCGCCTGGCGGACGGTGGCACGGACTTCGTCGAGTTCAGCGCCGATGATCTCCAGACGCGGCGGACGGACGCGGGCGCTGCCGATGCCTGTTTCCTGCTGGACCTGCTTGATGAGCTGGATGAATTTGGGGACGGTATCCATGCGAAGCAGCGGGAGAAACCAGCGGTAGAGGTCGAAGGCCTCTTCGTGGCGGCCTTCGCTGACGGCGTCGAAGAGCGCGACGGATTCGGCGGGGAAGGCGTTGACGAGACCGGCGACCCAGCCGACGGCACCGGCGGCGATGCCTTCGACGATGGCGTCATCGACGCCGACGAAGATGCGGAGGCGGCTGGCGAGGAGCGCGCGGATGGCGGTGATGCGGCGGACGTCGGTGCTGGATTCCTTGACGGCGGCGAAGTTGGGATGCTCGGCGGCGAGCTCGGCGATTTGGTGAGGGAGGAAGTCGGTTCCGTAGGCGACGGGGTTGTTGTAGAGCATGCAGGAGAGCGGTGTGGCGGAGAAGACGGCGGCGATATGCGTCTTCATCTCGCGCCAGTCGCCGCGATAGACGTAAGGCGGCAGAACCATGAGGCCGGAGCAGCCAGCCTGCTCGGCGGATTTGGCGAGCGAGACGGCTTCGGCGGTGGAGAGCGCGGAAATGGCGGCCACGACGGGCGAGGGCTGCGCGGCGGCGATGGCATTGCTAAGCAGAGATGATTTTTCCGCGGAGGAGAGGGTGGCAGCTTCGCCGAGCGAGCCGAGCGCAATGATGCCGGTGCATCCATTCGCGAGGAGCCATTGGATATGGCGGGTCATGAAGGCGTCGTCAAC
>JAJZJJ010000014.1 GCA_021810175.1 Acidobacteriota bacterium
CACCATGGACACGAAAGCTCCTTTCGTCGGTGCCCATAGTCCGCGCATCGCACTGAACGCTTCCACTCCGCACGGTATTCAGCAGACGGGCCTCTCCCTGGTGAAGGGCAAGCGGTACATCGGCCACATCTGGCTTCGGGGAACGCCCGGCAGCACGGTGAAGGTCGCGCTGGTCTGGGGCTCCGCCGCCGGCGAGCGCGAGACCGCTGACTTCCATCTGGCGGCCGATGCTTATAAGAGTTTCCCGTTCCATTTCACCGCCGGCGCAGACACCAGCAAAGCAACCTTTGCCATCACCGGTACGGGGATGGGGGATTTCCATGTGGGCACAGCCTCGATGATGCCGGCCGATAACATCGACGGCTTTCGTCCGGATACCATTGCCCTGCTGCGCCAGCTGCACTCCGGCTTCTGGAGACTGCCTGGCGGCAATTTCCTGTCCGACTGGAGCTGGTACGACGGGATCGGTCCCCGCGACAAGCGTCCGCCCACATTCGACTATGCGTGGAATGCGATGCAGTCCAACGACGTGGGTCTGGATGAGTTTATGACGCTGTGCAAGCTGATCGGCGTTGAACCCTACATTACCGTCAATGCCGGTTTTGGCGATGCGCATTCGGCAGCCGAGGAGGTGGAGTACATGAATGGCTCCATCCACACGCGGCTGGGAGCGGAACGCGCGCGCAACGGCCATCCGGCACCGTACGACGTGAAGTACTGGGACATCGGCAACGAACCCTATGGATCGTGGCAGCTCGGCCGTACGGACCTGAAGTATTACGTCCTCAAGCACAACGAATTTGCCGCGGCGATGCGCAAAGCCGATCCCTCCATCATTCTTCTGGCTTCCGGCAACATGCCCGAGCCGATGGATCTGACGGGCGAGATGCGCGCGAAGGACGTGGATAACATGCGCGCTGTCGAAGGCACGCCGGAAGACTGGACGGGCGGGGAAATCCAACACTGCTGGGGCAACTTCTCCGGTATCACCCAGCACTGGTATGCACAGGCGGGCCAGCACTTCGACATCCAGAAGGCGAAGCATCTGCCACTCAACGCTCCGACCGCCGACGGCTATGTGAAGGTGCACCAGACGACGCTGCAATACGCGCGTTACCCAGCCAACATCGTCCACCTGCAGGCTCAGGCGTGGCATCGGTACGAGCAGCGTTTTCCGGAGATGAAGAAGAAGCACATCTTCCTTTCGATCGACGAATACGCGTACTTCGGCGGGAGTTTTATCGCGGGCCCGGATCTCAAGCTTGCCCTGGCCTACGGCATGATCCTGAACGAAATGCTTCGCCACACGTCTTTCCTGCGGATGTCGGCGCACACCATGGGAGTCTCGACAATGGACTACACTCCCACGGCAGCCGTCTTCAACACCACGGGACTCGTGTACAAGCTCTACGGCGATCACATCGTTCCCGGATCGATACCGGTCGCGATCTCCGGCAACTCGCCGCAGCCGGCGCCCCAGTATCCAGTTGGAGGCGATCAGCCAAAGACCAACTCCGGCAGTCCGACGTATCCGCTGGATATGTTTGCGGCGCTGACGCCGGACCGCAAGTTCCTGAACATCGCGGTTGTGAACGCGACCGGTAAGGAACAGCAGTTCAACCTGAATGTTGCGGGGATGCGGGTCGACGGGCCTTCAACGCTGTGGCAACTCACGGGGAAGGATCTGCAGTCCGCCGATCGTGTCGGGCAGGCGCCGCAGGTGACAATCCACCAGATCGCAATCGGCAACGATCCGCATACCATCTCGGTGGCTCCGATCAGCGTCGATATCTATCGGTTCCCGGTGACGCAAACGGCACAGTAAACAGGGAGAGCCTGCGGCCGGTCACCCGGCTGTAGGCTCCCCATAGACCAAATCAGCCAGCGGCGTTTGCACTCCGACGCCGCTGGCAGCCAATTGTCTGCGTGACATTCTGACGCCGATCTTCCCCCGGGAGAAAGAAGGGATCGTTATGCGGCAGTACCAATTCCTCATTCTGGCCGCCGCGGCCTCGTTCACTGCGCTGGCCGCCGGAGCGCAAACGGCGCAATCTTGCGCGGACCTCAAAAATCTGAAGCTGAGCGGCGTGGAGATTACCAGCGCGCTCGCCATGCAGGCCGGAGCGCCGGTTCCGGCATCGTTTCCGCGCTACACCGGAAGTCTGCCCGCGCACTGTCTTGTCCAGGGGGTCATCGACCCCCGCAAAGGAGTTGACGGCGTGGAATATGGGATCGGCTTTGCGGTCGCCCTCCCTCTGAAAAGCGCCTGGAACGGCGACATGATGATGCAGGGTGGCGGTGGCGGCGATGGAATACTGTTCTATCCCGCCGGGGCGTCCTACGCGGGGAAGAGGCCCGCGCTCAACCGTGGGTTTGCGGTGGTGAGCACGGACAGCGGGCATAAGTCGAAGCACGGGATGTTCGACTTCTCCTTCATGAAGGATCAGCTCGCGTATCTGAATTTCGCCTACCGCGCCAATGCCGAGGTCGCCGCGGTAGCCAAGCGGATCGTCACCACCTACTACACGAAGCCCGCGGCGTATTCCTACTTCGTTGGCTGCTCCACAGGCGGACGTGAAGCGATGATTCTGTCGCAGCGCTATCCGACCGTCTTCAACGGCATCGTGGCGGGCGATCCGGCCATGCGTACGGGGCTTTCCAATCTGGCCATCGGTCAGTGGATTCCCGTGGCGTATAACCAGGCATCTCCGAAGAACGCCGCCGGCAAGCCGGAGATTTCGAAATTCCTCACCGATGCGCAGCGCAAGCTTTTTATGCAGGCACTGCTGAAGAAATGCGATGCCCTCGACGGAATCGCGGACGGAATGATCTTCAACCCCATGGCCTGCCACTTCGATCCTTCGGTGCTGGCGTGCAAGCCGGGGCAAACCACCGGCTGCATCGCGCCCAACAAGATCGCCGCGATCAAGAAGGCCTTCGCCGGCCCGAAAAACTCGTATGGCACGCAGGTCTATCCCGGGTTCCTGTATGACACCGGCATTACCATGAAAGGCTTTGTGCCTGGCCTGCTCAACATGGGAGAGGGCGGCATCTTCGGCCCCTACACTACCGCGACAACGATCGACGTCGACAAGCTGGCGCTGCATGCGTCAGACCCGCTGGTTGAACCAGCCTCCACCAATCTCACCACTTTCTCTCAGGATGGCGGCAAGCTCATCTTCTTCCATGGCGACAGCGATCCCTGGTTTTCGCCACTCGACACGCTTGGCTATTACAAATCGATGGCGGCGGCGAATGGCGGCCTGCAGCAGGTAGAAAACTGGAGCCGTCTATTTCTGGTGCCCGGCATGGCGCACTGCGGCGGCGGGCCTTCTCTCGACCAGTTCGATATGCTCACTGCCATCGTGAACTGGGTGCAGAAAGGCAAGGCGCCGACGGCGGTCATCGCAACCGGCCACGCGTTTCCGGGCCGGAGCCGCCCACTTTGCGCTTACCCAAAGCACGCTCAGTACCTGGGCCATGGAAACCCCCAGGACGCGAAGAATTTTAGCTGCCAGGATTAACCCTTCCGGTACTACTCTGCCGGCGGCGCAGAACAGGGCGCCGCCCTCTGATCCCTTGTCGAATCTCAGGAGGCCCGACTCGATGATTTCCAGACGCAAGCTTGTTATTTCCGCTGTGGTGAGCCTGCTGGCTATGCCGGGCTGCTGCTTATTCGCCCAAACTGCTCCGAAAACGAAGCAGGCAAAGACACCTTCCCTGGACAGCGCGATTTTTGGCGGCAGCACCGCCGCCCCCAAAACGCTCCCCTTCGTCAGCTCGATCTTCGGTGACGACATGGTTCTTCAGCGCGGCAAGCCAGACACCATCTGGGGCTGGTCCAAACCGGGCGATACCGTGCATGTCCAGATCGCGGGCCACAGCGCGAGCGCGGTGGCGGCATCCGACCGCCGCTGGCAGGTAAAGATTCAGCCGCCGCCGACCGGTGGCCCATACACCATGAAAGTGACGGAGGGCGAGCAGACCGCGGAGTTCCACAACGTGATGGTCGGCGATGTCTGGATCTGCGGGGGGCAGTCGAACATGGAGGTGCCGCTGCGTTTTTCGGATAACTCGGCGGCGGTGGTGAAGAAGGCGAATTACCCCGACATTCGCTACTTCACCGTGGGCGAACATACCGCATACCATCCCACGTACACCATGCGAGGGTCGTGGAAGGTCATCACGCCCCAGACGGCGGACTGGGTTTCCGCAGTTGCGTTCTACTTCGGTCGCAAGCTTCACGAGGAGCTTCACGTTCCCATCGGGCTGGTAGTCGATTCGGTCGGCGGATCGGCCGGTGAAAGCTGGGCCAGCGCCGCCGCCCTGCGACCGCTGGGCGATTACGACGTGCCGCTGGCCACGATGGATCACCTGATCTCTCAGGGCTCTCCAGCCTATGGCAACTACATCATGCCCTGGTACGACGAGTACGATATCGGGCTGAAGGGAAAATGGTTTGCTCCCGGTTACAACGACTCAAACTGGAAAGAGGTAAGCCTTCCCGGCGGGTTCGCAAGCCTCGGTCTGCCGACCACACCGGCTGTTGCCTGGTTCCGCAGGACGATTACGCTACCCAACCCGCTTCCCGCCGGGATGTCTCTCATGTTCCTGGGCGAGATCCAGCGCATGGATAGTGTCTGGGTCAACGGGCAGTATGTGGGCGGCAGCGCATGGGTGGAGAACCCGCGCGTCTATTTCCTGCGCCCCGGAGTGCTGAAACCGGGTAAAAACCTCATCGCGATCCGCATCTTCAAGACGAAACCGGATGGCGGCTTTCTCGATCCCCCGGCGGACTTCCACCTGATGCTGGGGAATCACAGCATCGTCCCGCTTGCTGGTCAGTGGAAGGGCAGGATCAGCGTGGATGCTCGTCCGCCGCATCCCATGCCTCTCCACTTCGCGAACTGGCCCGTGATGCCGGCGGTTCTTTACAACGGCATGCTGGAGCCGATTGCACCGCTCTCCATCAGCGGAGCCGTCTGGTATCAGGGTGAACAGAACTCGCCGCGCGGATACGAATACCGCCGGCTTCTTCCCGCGGTCATCGCCAACTGGCGCCGGCTCTTCGGCCAGGGCAATTTCCCGTTCTATATTGTGCAGTTGCCCGCCTTCGGTCCTCGCAGTACCACACCCACGGATGACGGATGGGCCGACATTCGCGAATCGCAGGCCATCGTGGCGAAAACCGTGCCGAATTCGTGCCTTGCCGTCATCATCGACACTGGCGACCCGAAGAGCCTCCACCCCGGTGACAAGAAGCCGGTGGGCGACCGGCTGGCCTATTGCGCGCTGGCCAAACACTATGGGAAGCACGTGCCCTATTCCGGGCCCACGCTCGCGTCCGTCCAGCGGCTGTCCCACTCCATCCGGCTTCGCTTCGCGCACGCGAATGGCGGCCTGGTGGCCAAGGGCGGAAAGCTGGAAGGCTTCTCGATTGCCGGCAAGGACCAGAAATTTTACTGGGCCAACGCGACCATCCACGGCAACACCGTGGTTGTCTCGTCGCCTTCCGTGCCCCATCCTGTTCAGGTTCGCTACGACTGGCAGTCGGATCCTCAGGCGACGCTGTTCAATGGCGCGGGATTGCCGGCGGGCCCGTTCCGCACGGACCACTGGCCTGTGGTGACGCAGGGCGTCAGGCCGTACTGACGCTGAATACTCTGAGATGGCTGTGGGGCCTGGCCTTTGGCTGTGCGGCGTCGGGGCCCATGCGGCCCTTGCGTGATCGAAATGGGTTGACCCCACGCTCGCTTTAGCGAAGTGAGGTGCAGTTTTGCGCCGGCTGCCTGGCGGACGGGAGCGAAAGGCACAGTTACCAGCGGCAGGTAAATTTTGGTCTGGGAGCAGGCGCGACTGCTCAACTTGTGCCACACTATATTCGAACAATCTAATATTCCATTGTTATGAACGACTCGCTACGCCGGTTCAAAGCCGGTATTTTCCAGGCTCTGGCGCATCCCACGCGGATCGCGATTCTGGAGCATTTGGCTGAAGGGGAATGCTCTGCGGGAGAGCTGATTGAGAAGCTCGGGATGGAGCAGGCCAATGTTTCGCAGCACCTGGGCGTGCTGCGTGCGCGGCAGATTGTGGTGAACCGCAAAGCCGGCAATCAGGTTTTCTATTCGGTGCGCGACCCCGTGATTCTGGAGATTCTCGCCCTAATGCGCCGCTATTTTCACCAGCACCTGAAGGAATCCATGGAGATGCTGGAGCAGATGGAGGATCTACCCGTGGAGCAGAGCGGATGAAGCACCTCGGCTCCACGCTGGTACTTCGCCCCAAAGAGCTTCCCGCTGCCGGTGACATCAGCAGGGGAAGAAGGGGCTCGATGGTTTGTCCGGTTTGATATCCCTGGATCTGAAGACGATGAATGGATTACCGGAGCACGCGCTGACGTGTCTCCTGTTTGCGGTGGTTTTCTGGACTCTGCTGGGCCTGGTTGGGCTTGCATCGCGGAGCCTGCGGGTGGTGGCGCGGGTGCTGTTTCCACTGGGGGCGGCGGCATGTGCCGGAGTTGCTTTGGTGGCAGGCTCGTTCCTGGTGCAGGGCGCTGCGCCACAGACGATGGTGCTTCCGCTGGGACTGCCGGATCTTCCGTTTCACGTGCGGCTGGATGCCCTTTCCGCGTTCTTTCTGATGTTGCTGGGCATTGCGGGAGCGGGGATTTCGCTCTTTTCATCCGGATATTTCCGCCCCGGCGACGGGACCACATCGGCGGCGCTGATGGGGCTGGAGTATCACCTTTTCCTGGCCAGCATGGCCGTGGTGATGCTGGCCGATGACGCGTACATCTTTATGGTCGCGTGGGAAACCATGGCGCTGAGCTCCTACCTGCTGGTGACAACACAGCACCGCATTCCCGAGATACGCCGTGCCGGATTTCTGTATCTGCTCATGGCGCATCTGGGCGCGATCTGCATTCTGCTGAGCTTCGGAGTGATGCAGGGGGGGAGCTGGCAATTCACCTTCGACGCGATGCGATCGGCAACGTTGTCGCCGGTGTGGGCTTCGGTTGCCTTTGCGCTGGCGCTGCTGGGATTCGGCGCGAAGGCAGGGCTGGTTCCGCTGCATGCCTGGCTGCCGGAAGCGCATCCGGCAGCGCCGTCACCGGTCTCGGCCATGATGAGCGGCCTGATGCTGAAGACGGCGATCTATGGGCTGCTACGTGTGGACTTCGACCTGCTGCACGGCCGTTACTGGCAATGGGGGGCGGCGGTGCTGGCGCTGGGCCTGTTCTCGTCGCTGTTTGGAGCCATCTTTGCGGCGGTGCAGACGGACATGAAGCGGCTGCTGGCCTACTCGTCCATTGAGAACGTCGGGCTGATCTTCGCAGCCATCGGGCTGGCGATGCTGTTCGGTGCAAGCCATCTGTACCTTTTCGCGGCTCTGGCACTGGCCGCCGCGCTGATCCACTGCCTGAATCACTCGCTCTTCAAGAGCCTTTTGTTTCTGACGACAGGTTCGGTGCTGCACGCGACGCAGCAGCGCAGCCTGGGCAAGCTGGGCGGACTGATTCGGCGGATGCCGTGGGTGGCGGTGCTGGCGCTGGTGGGAACGCTGGCGATTGCCGGCCTTCCTCCGCTGAACGGCTTTGTATCGGAGTGGCTGCTGCTGCAGTCTTTCCTGTTTACGCCGCGACTGCCGCACCCGTTTCTCAACATGCTTGTCCCGCTGGGCGCCGCGGTGCTGGCGCTGACGGTGGCGCTGGCGGCCTACGTCATGGTGAAGTTCTACGGGATCATTTTTCTGGGGCAGCCACGGGAACCGATCCTCGAACATGCGCATGACGCCAACCTGCTGGAGCGGGCCGGGCTGATGTGGCTCGCAGCCGGCTGTGTGCTGATCGGGGTGGTCCCGAGCATTGCGCTGCGCGCAGCCGGCAAGGTGAGCACGCAGTTGCTGGGTCAGGCGGTCGCCCCGGTCTCATCGCTGTGGCGGATTGCTCCCGTTGCGCCGCAACAGGCTTCCTACAGCGGGCTGGTGTTTCTGGCGGGCATCGCCGCAGTCATTGTGGTGACGTTTCTCCTTGTGCGGTTGCTGGCGCATGGACGCATGCGCCGAACGCCGGCCTGGGACTGCGGCTATCCATGGCAGACGCCGCGGATGCAGGACACGGCCGAAGGGTTTGGGCAGCCGATCCGCCACATCTTCGGAACGTTTTTTCACATGGAGCGCGAGATGCCCGAGCCCGACGATGCAGTGCCTCGCTACAGCATCCGGATTGAGGATCGCTTCTGGCGCGTCCTGTATCAGCCTGTGGCGCGCGCAGTGCAGCGCACCGCCGACGCGGTCAGCGTGCTCCAGGGAGGGCGGCTCTCGGTCTATCTGCTCTTCAGTTTTCTTACTCTGCTGGCGCTGCTGGTATTCGTGCTATGAGGACCATTGCAGCGGCAGAACAAGTCGGAGAGGTGATGCTGGCGATCGGCATCGCGCCGCTGTTTACGGGATGGATTGCGCAGTGCCGCGCGTGGCTGCAGAATCGCACAGCGCCTCCGCTCCTGCAGCCCTATCGAATGCTGTGCAAGCTGTTCGCCAAGGATGCGGCGCTGGCGGAGAACGCATCGCCTCTGTTCAGGTCCACGCCTTATATTCTGTTTGGCACGATGGCGCTGGCCGCGGGAATCATTCCCTCGGTCGCAACGGACCTGCCATTTGCGCACGCGGCCGACGCCATTGCCCTGATCGGCCTGTTCGCGACGGCGCGCGTCTTCCTTTCGCTGGCGGCCATGGATATCGGAACGGCATTCGGCAGCATGGGCGCGCGGCGGGAGATGATGATCGGTTTCCTGGCTGAGCCCGCTCTGCTGATGGTGCTGTTCAACGCATTTTTGCTCTTCGGCAGCACGGCTCTGCCTCGCCTTGTGGACAGCTATGCCAGCCATCCGGGGGTACTGGACCCCAGCGTAATCTTCGCCGCAGTGGCCTTTCTGATGGTGTTGCTGGCGGAGAACGCGCGCATTCCCATCGACAATCCGACAACGCATCTGGAACTGACGATGATTCACGAGGCGATGTTGCTGGAATATTCGGCGCGCCATCTGGCCCTGATGGAATGGGCATCCAGCCTGAAGCTGCTGAATTATGCCTGCATCGGCTTTGCACTTTTTCTGCCGTGGGGGATCGCGATTCATGGGGCCAGCGGAGCCGGCGCGCTGACGATCGCGCTGGCGGCGCTGCTGGTCAAGCTGATCGGCGCCGGGGCCGCGCTGGCGCTCATTGAGTCTCTCTCGGCCAAGCTGCGGCTCTTCCGCGCGCCGGAGTACCTGGCCATCGCCTTCCTGATGGCTGTTCTGGGACTGCTGGTTCACCTGCTGCTGGGGGCGGGTACTCATGCTTAAGTCGCATTTCGCCATGCAACTGCTGCAGTTGCTGGCTGCCGGTCTGCTGCTGATCTCCTTTGCCATGCTCTCGCGCCGGCGGACCCAGCGGCTGGTAGTGCTGCTTGCCTGGCAGGGAGCGATCCTGTTTGCATCGACCATGCTGGTGGCGTGGGACGCGAGCCTGAAGGAGCTGTACTTCTCCGCCGCGCTGACGCTGCTGCTGAAGGTGATTGCGCTGCCGTGGATCCTGCATCGGCTGATCCAGCGGCTGGGAGCGCAGTGGGACAGCGAAACGCTGGTGAATATTCCCGCCACGATGCTAGTGGGCCTGATGCTGGTGATTTTTGCATTCGGACTGGCGCAGCCGATCAGCATGATGGCAACGACGATCACTCGCCACACCATCGGGATTGCTCTCGCGGTGATCCTGCTGTCGTTTCTGATGATGATCACGCGGCGCAAGGCGGTGACTCAGGTGATCGGATTTCTTGCCATGGAGAATGGTCTGTTCTTTGCCGCAACGAGTGCAACCTACGGCATGCCCATGGTGATCGAGCTGGGCATCGCGCTCGATCTCCTGGTGGCGGTTTTCATTCTCGGAATTTTCTTTTTCCAGATTCGCGAGCAGTTCGACAGCCTCGATCTGCACCATCTGGAAAGCCTGCGGGAGGACTGATGGTATTGCTGCTGGTGATCGGATTGCCGATGGCAGGCACGCTGCTGCTGGCTGTGACGGGAGCGCGGCGATTTGCCGCGGAACTGAATGCAGCGGTGAGCCTGGCGACGCTGGTTGCAGCGGCTGTGCTGGTAGTGCGGGTGATCCGGCACGGACCCATGCTGGTCTGGAACGACCAGTTCTTCGTGGACCCGTTCAATGTCTTCCTCGTGGCGCTGACGGCCTTCGTCGGTTTTACCACGGCACTTTTTTCACGGCCCTACATGCGGATCGAGCAGGACCATGGCCGCCTGAACCCCCTGCGGCTGCGTCTGTACCACAGCATGTATCAGCTGTTTATGGCGGCCATGCTGCTGGCGTTGCTGACGAATAATATGGGGCTGCTGTGGGTGGCCATGGAAGCGGCGACACTCTCGACGGTGCTGCTGGTGTCGCTCTATCGAACTCGAGCGAGCCTGGAGGCGGCGTGGAAATACTTCATCCTGTGCGGAGTGGGGATCGCCCAGGCGCTCTTCGGCACCATACTCCTGTACCTCGCCGCGGAGAAAACGCTGGGGAGCCAGGGCATGACCGCTCTGCTGTGGACGCATCTGGACGCGGTGAAAACGCATCTTGAGCCGCGTGTTCTGGGTCTTGCGTTTGTATTTCTGCTGGTGGGCTACGGCACGAAAGTGGGTCTCGCTCCGCTCAACAGCTGGCTGCCCGATGCTCATGCAGAAGGCCCGACGCCGGTTTCGGCCGTGCTCTCAGGCCTGCTGCTGAACGTGGCGCTGTATGCAGTGATCCGCTGCAAGGTGCTGGTGGAGGGCTCCATCGGTCCTGCGGTTCCGGGTCGAATGCTGATGGCTTTCGGATTGGTGTCGGCGCTGCTGGCGGCGTTCTTTTTGTGGCGGCAGCGCGATATCAAGCGGTTGTTTGCCTATTCTTCGATCGAGCATATGGGCATCATCACCTTTGCATTCGGCATTGGCGGGCCCATCGCCAATTTTGCGGCACTGCTGCACATGACGGTACATTCGCTCACCAAATCGTCGATTTTCTTCTCCGCCGGGCATGCGTCGCAGACCGCCGGCAGTCAGCGGATGGAGGACATTCGCGGTCTGGCGGCGGTGAGCCCAACGGTCGGCTGGGGATTAATGCTGGGTGCAATTGCGATTCTCGGGATGCCGCCTTTTGGCGTTTTCTCCAGCGAATTTCTGATCCTGACTACGGCCATGCGGGATCATCCCTGGACCACGCCCGTGCTGCTGCTGGCTCTGGGTGTGGCCTTCGCGGCTATTTTCAGCAAGGTGCAGCCGATGGTGTTCGGACAGAGTCCGTCAGCGTCGCTCTCGCGCTCGCCCGCACTGCTGCCGGTCTTTGTGCACCTCGGCATCGTGTTGATGCTGGGCCTGTATATTCCACCAGCTCTGGCGGACTGGTATCGCGCGGCTGCGCACCTGATTGGATGAGGAGATGAGCACAGATTTTTCGCTGCCGACAGAGGACGCCGTACCGTCCAACTTGCCGATCGCGCGGATTTCCGTCACGGCCGCCGAGTGGCTGAGCACCACCGCGTGGCTGCACGCGGAAAATGCGCGGCTGCTGTCTTTGTGGGGAACGGATGACCGGGACCGGGACGGCTGCTTCCGCATCTATGGCGTCTGGCTGCTGCCGAAACGCGTCATTCTTCTGGAACACAGGATTCTCGATACAGCCCAGGCATGCTATCCGGGCGTGGCGGATCTTTTTCCGGCGGCTGCGAAAATGCAGCGCGCTGTCCACGACCTGCTGGGCGTTGCTCCCGACACAGGCGACCCACGCGGATGGCTGCGGCATGACGGCTGGCCGGAGACGGTGTTTCCGCTGCGGCGGGATTTCAACGGCGCCTCTGAGTTTGCCGTTGCTCCGAAGCCCTATCCCTTTGTCCAGGTACAGGGCGATGGCGTGCATGAGATCGCCGTTGGTCCGGTACACGCCGGCATCATTGAACCGGGCCACTTCCGTTTTTCGGTCGTTGGCGAAAAGGTGCTGCGGCTGGAGGAGCGACTGGGTTACACCCACAAGGGCGTGGCAAAGCGCTTCCAGAATCTGCCGCAGCTGGATGGCCACAGGCTGGCGGCCCGTGTTTCCGGCGACTCGGCCGTGGCATATTCCTGGGCGTGGTGTGCGGCGCTCGAGCCGCTGTGCGAGACCGTTTGCCCACCTCGGGCCGCGAGCCTGCGGGCTCTGGCGCTCGAGCACGAACGGCTGGCGAATCATCTGGGGGATCTGGGCGCGCTGGGCAACGACGCGGGCTTCGCCTTTGGGCTGACGCAGTTTTCCGGGCTGAAGGAAGCTTTGCTTCGCGTCAACGCGGAGATCTTCGGAGCTCGCTACCTGATGGACTATGTCGTTCCGGGAGGGGTAGTGCGAGAGGTTCCCGGACACGCGGTCAGCCGGCTTTGCAGCTTCTACGACCAGCTCGAACCGAGCGTCGCGCAGATGCGCTCGATCTACGACGAGCACGCCGGCATGCAGGACCGCTTTCGCCAGACAGGGCGGCTGGAGCAGCCTGTGGCGGAAAGGCTGGGGGCGCTGGGCATGGTGGCCCGGGCGTCAGGCATCTCCTGCGACCTGCGCAGGGATTTACCGTGGACGCCTTACGATCGTCTTCCAGTGCGCGTGGCGACTCAGGCCAACGGCGACGTGGCGGCGCGTGTTCAGGTGCGTTTCGATGAAATTGCCGGGTCGCTGGAGCTCTGTCGGCGCCTCGTGGGGGATTTGCCTGCAGGGCCGGTCCAAAACCCGGTGACAGCGGCCTCTCCGAATCTGCTGGGTGTGGGCATCATCGAAGGCTGGCGTGGTCCGGTGATGATCGCACTGGAGACAGGCTCGGATGGCGCGATCCGCTGGGCTCACGCCCACGATCCTTCGTGGCAAAACTGGCCGCTGCTGGAGCGCGCCATTCTGGGGAACATCGTTCCGGATTTCCCGCTGATCAATAAGTCCTTCAACCTGTCCTACAGCGGACAAGACGGGTGACGCGCGTATGTTCGACGTTCTCTCGCGCATGATGCGCACCGGAATCCTGAGCGAATCTCCGGAAGCGTCTCTGGACGACCTTCAGAAGGGGATCTATCGCACCGTCGGTCGTGCTCTGGCGATCCGCCAGCTTGACGCGGGTTCCTGCAATGGCTGCGAACTGGAGATTCAGGCGCTGAATAATCCCTACTACAACCTGGAAGGCCAGGGAATTCATTTCGTTGCAAGTCCGCGCCACGCCGATCTTCTGCTGGTTACCGGACCCGTTTCGGTGAATATGGAAGGGGCCCTGCTTCGGACCTTCAATGCCATGCCTGATCCCAAACTCGTGGTTGCCGTGGGCGCCTGCGGCGCCTGCGGCGGCATTTTCGGGCGCAGCTATGCATGCCGAGGCGCGGTGGCGAATGTGATTCCGGTAGATGTCACCGTGAGCGGCTGCCCGCCGGAGCCGCGAAAGATTTTAGAGGGCATTTTCGAAGCGCTTCGCGCTAAGGGCTCCTCCGTTACCGAAGGTTGAGCTGGCCGAGTTGAAAAATGTTCGGGCCCGCTCTGCAGACTGGGCGGTAAAATCCGACCAGCGGATATGGCGATTCGGTTTTTAGACAGGCGAGAGGGAAGGGAGTTGGCCTCTCCTCTTTGAGGGCAGTCGTGGAACGAAATTCTCCCAACCCGGCATATTCAGCGAGGCCCGAACGCGCTTACGGCAGGGAGATTGCTCAAATCCCCGCGGCAATTGTCATTTCGGGACCTGCTGACTCTGTCGCTGTTCGCCATCTTTCAGGGAGTTGCTGCTAGCAGATCCATGAAGGCGCTGACTCCACTCCAGCTTCTGGAATGCACGCGTCCGGCGGCCAACGCCGGCGTCTGTGAAGTCTGGCTGATCAGTGCAGGCATCGACGCCCCGGGACGTAAAACTCTGGAGGGGCTGCTTTCCGAGGACGAGCGCAGCCGCGCCGGCCGGTTTCGATTCGAGGAGGATCGCGCGCGATTCGTCGTCGCTCGAGGAGCCCTGCGCTGGATTCTTGCTTCCTGGTGTTCCGTTCCCGCTGACTGTATCCAGTTTCGACAGGGGAAACACGGCAAACCCGAGCTGCTGACCCCATCCGCGTCCGTGGAGTTCAATGTTTCGCATTCCGGCGAGTACGCGATGATTGCTGTCACTTCGGGCACAGAATGCGGGGCGGATATCGAGGTGGAGCGGCCAGGCATGAGCGAGGGGCTGATTGCCGCGAAGTATTTCTGTCGGCAGGAGGTGGAATGGCTCTCGCATACCGATGCGGGCTTCGTTCGTCTGTGGGCCACGAAAGAGGCAGTCATCAAGGCGCTGGGCGGCGGGTTGACCATTCCTCTGTGTGACTTCGATGTGACCGGTGTACTGGAGGGCCGAACATCCACCGTGACGATTGCGACCGGGGATCCGGCCCCCCGGACACTCTGGTTGAGCGAAATCCAGGCGCCGCCGGGCTATGCGGCCGCAATCGCTACGTTGAGCGAAAGACGGATTGTCGCGGGAAATTGCAGACTGCGATCATGAATCGCAAAGGCATCCAGCCGGTTGTGGGAATCGGTCGACGGCAATTCTCTGCGTGACGAGCACAAACCCGTTTTCGCAGGAGCGGGGTTGCGAATAGGCGGTGGCGCGCACCGGGACAAACCCCACAGGCTCAACATTGCAGTTACCTTTCTGCACGGCGGAAGTCTGTTCCCTGATACCCTCATAGGGAGAGCCAATGAGCGTTTTTTCCGATCCTGTAAGGGAAGCCGGGCCGCAAGTTCCGGAATTTCGAACCCAGCCCCTGGGAATCCTGCACGAAATCTTTGAGACTCAGGCTGACCGATACCCAAAAGCAACAGCGGTGGTCTTCGGGCGTCAGCACCTGACCTATGCTGATCTTGAAGGTGCAGCCAACCGCCTCGCGCGGTATTTGCGCGCCATGGGGATTCGGCGTGGTTCGGTGGTGGCGCTGTTTCTTCCGCGTTCGCTCGACTCCTACGTGGCTCTCCTGGGAATCCTCAAGGCCGGCGCGGCTTATGTCCCCATCGACTTCCAGTGTCCGGGAGACCGGGCGGCCTACATTCTGGAGAATTCCGGCGCTGAACTCCTGGTGACCACGGCAAACCTGGCAGCGCAGCTTACAGGATTTGACGGGAATATCTTTCGCATGGATGCCGACTGGGGGGCTCTGGCCTCCGAGAGCGCAGAGCGTCTCTCCGATGTCGAGACCGGTGTGCAGCCAGAGGATCCCTGCTACATCATTTATACGTCGGGGTCAACGGGTCACCCGAAGGGTGTCATCGTCGAACACCGAAACGCCTGGCAGTTGGTGCGGGCAGAGGCCGAAATCTACGGCGCACGGCCAGACGACCGGGTCTACCAGGGTGCTTCTCTGGCCTTCGACCTCTCGGTCGAGGAAATCTGGA
>JAJZJJ010000710.1 GCA_021810175.1 Acidobacteriota bacterium
CGCGACGATTTCGCAGGTGTCCGCGGTGGGGGATTTTGCAATTTCGGCGAACACCTGTGGGGACTCGCTAGCGGGCCAGAGCGGATGCACGCTGTCAGTTGTATTCAAACCAGTTAATTCTGGCACAAGCTATGGGTCAGTGACAGTGACAGACAGCGCAGGAACGCAGACGGCGCAGCTTTCCGGGACGGGCCAGAGCCCGGCAACAGATACGATTTCGCCGACGAGCCTGACCTTCGCGACGCAGCAGATCGGGACGACGAGCGCAGCCGAAGCAGTGACGCTAACGAACAGCGGCGATGCATCGCTGACGAAAATTCAGGCGGCGGTTACGGGTAATTTTGCGGTGGTGAACAACTGCGGAACGTCGCTCTCGGGGCACGCCTCGTGCACGATGGAGGTGAGTTACGTGCCAGCGCAGGTTGGAGCGGAATCGGGGTCGCTGACCGTGAGTGATGCGATTGGTACGCACACAGTGACGCTTGCGGGAACGGGCGAGGCTGGGCCGAATGTGACCCTGGCGCCGAATCCTCTGAATTTTGGGGGATATGGAGTGGGGCAAACGGCCCCGACGCAGACGGTGACGCTGACGAACAACGGAAGTTTTGCAATTTCCGGCATTACGGCTACGACGAGTGCGGGGTTCAGCGTAGTTTCGAACACGTGCAGCGGGACAATTGTGGTGGGTGGCGCCTGTTCGCTGGGGGTAAGTTTTACGCCGGCTGCGGCTGGGGCTGCGTCAGGCACGCTGAAAGTGAGTGTGTCGAGCAGCAGCCAAACGTATACCGTGCCGCTGAGCGGGTTTGGGGATGACTTTACGCTGGCGGCGACTACGGGCACGTCACAGACGGTGACCAGCGGTTCGACAGCGAGCTATGGTCTGAGTGCGACGCCGGTGAATGGGACGACAGGGGCGATCCAGTTCAGTTGCTCGGGCGCGCCCGCGGGGGCGAGCTGCGCGGTAACGCCTTCGCAGGGGGCACTGGATGGGGAAAATGCTTTCGATGTGACGTTGACGGTGATCACGGGACAGACGACTGCGAAGGCGGCTCCAATGAAGCGGCTCGGAGGGTGGCCGGGAGCGGTACTGTGCATGACGCCGTGGTTGTGGCTGGAAGTGTCGCGGTGTCGCAAGAGAGGCAAGCTGCGCAGAGGGGTGTGGCGCGCTGGGATGGTGCTGGTGGTGGTGGGCTGCGCGTCGGCGATGAGCCTGATGGGGTGCGGCGTGAAGGCGAGCGGCGGCACGACGTCGACTGGCAGCGGGAACGGTTCGGGGACGATCCAGACGACACCTTCCGGGGCTTATCCCATCACGGTGACGGCCACGATGCCGGGCGTACAGAAGACCTTTCCCGTGACGCTGACGGTGGAATAGGCCGATTGGCGAGGGTTTCCACGAGAAGTGGAGGCGCGGGCTGCTGTGGCATGCCGCTGCCATCAGGGCAGCACGATACACTGGTGAACGAGGCGGGACCGCCGCTTCGTTTTCTTGCTTATGACAGAGAGAGACGCAGTTTCCCTTGAAGATGTCCGCCGGGTGGCGGAATTGGCCCAACTGGAACTGAGCAGCGACGAAGAGACGCGGATGCAGCGGGACTTGAGCGCGATCCTGGGCTATGTGCAGCAGTTGAACGAGCTGGATACGGCCAAGGTGGAACCGCTGGCCCAGATTGCCGCGCTGCTGCATGGGGCGGAGCGAGAGAATGCTTCGCTGCGCGAGGACGAGGTGCGGGCATCGCTGGAGCGGAAGCGGGTGATGGCGAGCGCTCCGGTGGCGGATGAGAGCTACTTCAAGGTTCCCAAAGTGATTGAGCGGTAGGGGCGGAAAGAGACTGATGGCCAAGAATACGACTCAGAAACTGTTTACGGATCCGGTGGTTGCGGGGTTGCGCGCAGGCGAGCGAAAGGCAACGGTGCTGCTGCATGAGAGCCTGGACGCGATCGATGCGCGGAACAAGCGGGTCAACGCCTATCTCTCCGTGGCCCGTGAGCATGCGACGGCGCGTGCAGCCGAGATTGATGCGATGGCGCCAGCGGAGCGGGGCAAACTGCGGCTGGCGGGACTGCCGTGCGGCATCAAAGACGTGCTGACGGTGGAAGGGCTGCCGGCAACGGCGTCGTCCAGGATCCTGAAGGGCTACCAGCCGCCTTACACCGCGACGGCGGTGCAGAAGCTGATCGATGCGGGCGCGGTGATCGTGGGCAAGCTAAATTGCGATGAGTTCGCGATGGGTTCGTCGAATGAGAATTCGGCTTACGGCGTGGTGCGGAATCCGCATGGCGAGGATCGCGTGCCGGGCGGGTCGAGCGGAGGCTCGGCGGCGGCGGTGGCAGCGGGGATGGCTCCGGTGACGCTGGGAACGGATACGGGCGGATCGATCCGGCAGCCGGCGGCATTCTGTGGCGTGGTGGGCGTGCTGCCGACATATGGGCGTGTGTCGCGGTACGGTCTGATTGCGTTTGCCTCATCGCTGGATCGCGTGGGCCCGCTCGCCGGGAATGTGCGCGGCGCGGCCGAGCGGCTGGGGGTGATTGCCGGGCATGATGTAATGGACGCGACGTCGTCAACGGCTGCGGTTCCGGATTACACTGAGGG
>JAJZJJ010000711.1 GCA_021810175.1 Acidobacteriota bacterium
CGGCCGCAAGCAGCTATGCTTCCGACAGTAAATGCCGGGAAGGAATACACAACGTAAGGTGCATCGCGCCGGGTACGGGGCGACATGCCCTGCTTCCGGGAATCTCGTCGCGTGCTGGCCCAATAGGGGAAGTACCACAATAGCGGCGCCCGTTCCGGCAGTGATCGAACAAAGTGGAATCAGCGCAGATAGCTCCGGGGAGAAATTCCCGGCCAGAAGTTTGCTTCACTCACCCCGCGGCCGGCAGCCCCGCCAGGGCCATCGCAATCTCCTCCGCCGGATAATTGTAGTTTTCGAGCTTCCCGGCCTGGTAATCGATATAGGACTGCATGTCGAAGTGCCCATGCCCGCTCAGATTGAAAAGAATGGTTCGCGCCTTGCCTGCCGCCTTTGCCTCCAACGCCTGCTGGATCGCAACCGCTACCGCGTGGTTCGCCTCCGGCGCCGGCACAATGCCCTCCGCGCGTGCGAACTGAATGCCCGCGGAAAATGCATCGAGTTGCTGCACCGTCGTCGCCTCCGCCAGGCCCAGATCAAGCACGTGTGAAACCAACGGCGCCATGCCGTGATAGCGCAGCCCGCCGGCGTGAATTCCCGGCGGAACAAACGTCGAGCCCAGCGTGTGCATCTTCACCAGAGGTGTGAGGTGCGCCGTGTCGCCGAAATCGTAAGCAAAGCGGCCCTTGGTAAGGCTCGGACATGCCGCCGGCTCCACGGCGATCACGCGCGCATTGCACTGATGTCTCAGTTTGCGTCCCAGGTAGGGCATCACCAGTCCCGCAAAGTTTGAGCCGCCCCCCGTGCACCCGATAATCACATCTGGCTCGTCGCCGGCCAAGGCCATCTGCTCGATGGCTTCCTGCCCGATCACGGTCTGGTGCAGCAGCACGTGATTCAGCACGCTGCCCAGAGCGTACTTCGTTTTCGGGTCCTTGGCCGCCACTTCCACGGCCTCTGAGATGGCGATTCCCAACGATCCGTTCGAATCCGGATGTTCGGCCAGGATGGCGCGCCCCGAATCCGTCTGGTTGCTCGGGCTCGCCGTCACGCTGGCCCCGAAGGCCTCCATCAAAGCCCGCCGGTACGGCTTCTGGTCGTAACTCACGCGCACCATGAACACCCGGCACTCCATACCCAGAAACGCGCATGCCATCGCCAGAGCCGAGCCCCACTGTCCCGCACCCGTCTCCGTCGACAGGTGAGTCACGCCTTCCTGCTTGTTGTACCAGGCCTGCGCCACCGCGGTATTCAACTTGTGCGAGCCCGCCGGGCTCACCCCTTCATATTTGTAATAAATGCGCGCCGGCGTATCGAGAGCCTTCTCCAGGCGGCGCGCGCGCATCAACGGCGAAGGCCTCCATTGCGCGTAAATCTGCCGCACTTCTCCCGGAATCTCGATCTCCCGCTCCGCGCTCACCTCTTGTGCGATCAGGCTCATTGGAAAGATTGGCGCCAGATCCTCCGGTCCCAGCGGTTTCAGCGTTCCGGGATGCAGCGGCGGCGCGGGGGGCGAAGGCAGGTCGGCAACGATGTTGTACCACGTGGTCGGAATGCGGCTGGCGGGCAATTGATATTGCACAGTTTCCATGCGCAGCATTTTACAAGGTGCTCCACGGAGCTGACCATGCCCTGCGGTACAGTGCCGCAATCGAAATCTCGCGGGCACTCCGGCGCAAAGCCTTTCCGTGTCTCATGCGCCGCGGAAAATCGCCGATACCCTAGCGTGACGGGCCTTCGGCGAGCGCGCCCCGGTCCCAATCAGCTTGCATCCGCTGTCCTTCCCTACCGGCAAGTTAACATCGAAGAGAAGGATGTTCCCCGTTGGTCCGTCATGACTCGAATCGCCCGTCGCGTACCGCTTCCTGAGCCGTACCGAATTTCCATTCCCGCCGGCTGGTTCTCCATGGGGTCCGACCTCGGTCGGGCTGAGGAAAGCCCGGTTCATCGCGTCTGGGTCGATTCCTTTGCCATGGCAGCAACCCAAGTTACCGTTGAGGAGTACGCACGGTTTCTCGACGCCATCGGGAACATGCCGCCCCCAAACTGGGGCGATCCCAACCTCTCTCATCCCCGGCAGCCTGTGGTGGCCGTTTCGTGGTTTGACGCTGCGGCATATTGCGCCTGGCTTTCGTCCATGACCGGCTCGCACTATCGGCTCCCCACAGAAGCCGAGTGGGAGAGGGCCGCGCGAGGCGGCGCCGAGGGCATGTTGTTCCCTTGGGGCAATGAACCGCCGACTTCGCGTCCGGCTTACCTCACTCGCTGGAAAACCGGCCCTGAGCCAGTCGGGCAGTCGCAGCCGAATGCCTACGGCCTATTCGACATGTGCGAGAACGTGCATGAATGGTGCAGCGACTGGTACGAGGCCAACTACTATGCCGTTTCACCCGATCGGAATCCGCAAGGGCCGGAAAGAGGCAAGAGAAAAGCTTCACGCGGAGGTTCCTGGCGGCATCAAATCAGGATTTCACGGTGCTCGGCGCGTTCCAGCATCCCGCCGGAATTCAAATACGCTGATTATGGCTTTCGGGTCGTCTGCGACGAGACTCGCTGAAAGATAACGCGCAGAGCCGCTCCGGCCATGCAGT
>JAJZJJ010000712.1 GCA_021810175.1 Acidobacteriota bacterium
TCGTCCCCGCCCAGATCCACGAAAGCGCCGTAGTCGGTGAGATTCTTGACGGTGCCGGTGAGCACCGCGCCCTCTTCCAGATGTCCCAGGGTGTGCGACCGCCGTTCCGTCTGCTCCTCTTCGAGGATTTCCTTGCGGGATACGACGACGTTGCCACGCTTCTTGTTCAGCTTGATCACCCGGACTTCGATCGGCTGACCGATATAGGCGTCCAGGTTGCGCACCGGACGCAGCTCCAGCTGCGATCCCGGCAGGAACGCCTTGATTCCGATATCGACGGTGAGACCGCCCTTGACGCGGCCCACCACCATGCCCGTTACTGGAGTCTTGTCGCTGGCGGCCTTCTCCACCGTATCCCACACACGCAGCCGCTGAGCCTTTTCGTAGCTCAGGAGGTAGCCGCCTTCCGGCTCCTCGCGCTCGATCACCACTTCCACAGCCTCGCCCGGCTTCACCTTCGGCTCGCCCGTGTGATCGACCACCTGCTCGATGGGGATCAGACCTTCGGACTTCATGCCCACGTCGACAACGACGTGTTTGTCCGTGATCTTCACGACGGTGCCGGATGTAATCGCCGTATCGTCGAAGGCCTGCGCCGCGGCTTCTGCGGCCTGCTCGCGATCAAAGGATTCGAGGGCGGCGGCAAAATCTTCCATGCCCAGGTCGGACTCTTCGTCCTGCTGCTCGGCCTGTGGCTGTGGAATCTGGGCTGCTGCGGCGAGTTCCGCCCGCGGCTCAGCGTGCGCGGCTTCTTCGGCGGCCTGCGCGGCTTCCGGGTTAGGGGTGGATTCGGTGGACGGCTCCTGCGGCTCCGTCGCGTTGTCAAGCGTTGGGGTTTCCAGTTCGGTGTTCAGAGGATTGCTCTCGGTTTGTTCAGGATTGAGGACGTGTGCCATGCTCACAGCTCCGGGATTCTCCGCGGTTCCCGACGATCCGCTCCGCTGCCGAAACCGGGCCATGCCTGCGGCCCGATCTTCTGCCTCGGATTCCTTCGCCGCCGGCGCTCAGGCTGTCCCGGGCGGAGCTGTCGGCGAAGTTCGGGGATCGTCCCCTCTCATTCCTCGTCCGCACGAATTACTCTCGGCAGAGACGGTGCGTTGTGGGAATCGCATCATCGGTCTCCATACGAGACCATCCGGCGGAAATGGGATGAACAGGAGTGGCGATCACGGGGCGGCGCCGATGAATCCCGAATGCGCGAACCCCTGTAAAAACTATAGTGCCGCACTATGGGCATGTCAATTCTCCACCCGTGTGAGAAACATGAAAATACCCGCACTTTCGTCATGACTTCCACCGTGCGGGGCGGCCATTTGGCGCCACGGGCCTGCCTCCGAAAAAAAAGAAGAGCGGCCGAAGCCGCTCTTCATGCCCTCCCGCACGCGCGTTTACTGCTGCGGAGCGGGCGGCTGTGGCTGCGCCGGAGGCGGCATTGGCCCGCGCATCCGGCCCATGCTGTGGTGTCCCCTCCACATCTGCCGTTCGTGCATCCTGCGCTGCTGGTGGAGCTCCTTTAGCTTCTGCCACTGCTCGGCGGTCAGCGTCTTGCGGATGTCGAACAGCATCCGCGCATTCGCCTTCTCCAGATTGGCGCGCGCCTGAGCGATCCTGTCGATCTGCGCCAGCACCTGGGTTTCGTTCGGCTGATCCGCCGAGATCATGGGCTTCAGCAGCACCTGCTGCTTCTCCAGCGCGGCGACCAGATCGATGAGGTTCAGGCGATGCTGCTGGAAGATCGCATCCATCTTCGTCTTCTGCGCCGCGGTGAGGCCCAGCTGCCGGACCATGTAGGGATCGTGCCACCAGCGCCCCATGTGCGAATCGTGATACGCGCGCATCATCGGAGGGCGGCAGCCGGTGTTGCCGCGGCCCATCATCCGGCCGCCGCCCATGCTCTGCGCACCTGCAAAGCCGGTGCCGGCCAGGCAGAGGATCATTCCCAGTACAAAGCTAATTCTTCGTGACATATTTTCTATTCTCCGAAACCGAATCGTTGCTGTTGTCGCCTGTTGTCTGTTCGCTCAGCGCGGCAAGAGGCTGCAGTGCGTCTGGAACCTCTTCCGAAACATCGCTGTCGATCTGGTCCATCAGCGCGGTATCGTCCACGCTCGCGCGCGTCTCCGCGTTTGTTGTTGCCTTTTCCTGCGCCACCGCGTGAGCCGCCGGAACCTGCTGCTGGTGGAAGTGGCTGTACGAGGGAATCACCACCGCTGCCGCCAAACCCGCGGCCAGCACGGGCAGCAGCAGCAGCCGCGTCCGCCGCGCCTTCGGCCGTGCCTCCGCCGCATTCCAGGGCCGCGCCGGCTCGCGCTCGGCCACATGCCGCATCGCCGAACGGTAATTCGCGATGGCCTCCGCCAGCTCCCGCATGTCCTCGCGCGACTCCGCCGCCGTCTCGTCCCTGCGCTTCGCGAATGCCCCGTTTCCGATCTTCATCTCGCTCCTCCCAGCCGTTCACGAAGGGTTCCCATGGCCCGGTATAAGTGCGATTTCACCGTGCTCAGGTTCATTCCCACCGTTGCCGCAATTTCCTCCAGCTCCATCTCCTCCACAAAGCGCAGGACAAACACCGTGCGCT
>JAJZJJ010000713.1 GCA_021810175.1 Acidobacteriota bacterium
TCGGGAGTCGATTGGCTCCGATAAGGACATGGACAGTCCCTTGGAGTATTTTGCACGTTTAACCGATCCCCGGATCGAGCGGAACCGGGAGCATCTGCTAGAAGGAATTCTTTTGATAGCCGTCGCAGTCGCCGAAGAGATCGATTGTGGCCACGGCCGCGTGCAACGCCGCCGCTGCGCGGTGGTGAGCGATCTGACGCTGCTGGCGACTGGAAAGGGCTGCGCGCGCTGGTGCGTATTGAGGCCGAACGGTTCCACAAAGCCACTGGTAAAACCGAGCGGGAAACGCGCTACTACATCAGCAGCCTGGCTCCCGACGTCCCGCGGCTCAATCAACTCGTCCGTCAGCACTGGGGCATCGAGAACAAGCTGCATTGGGTTCTGGACGTGGCCTGCGGCGAGGACCAGAGCCGCAAACGCGCCGGAAACGCCGCCCAAAACTTCTCTCTGCTCAATCGCATCGTCCTCAATCTGCTGAAACAGGAAACAACCCTCAAGCGCGGCATCAAGGGAAAACGCCTCAAAGCCGCATGGGATCCTGCGTACCTGCTGAAATTACTGGGAATCTGATATGCGTCGGCCCTGACCCTTTCTGCCGCGGGGTGGCGGGGCAGTGCCCTGCCTGAGGTGGAATTTCTTTCGCCGGGGAGACTTATCAGGGCGCAAGGGGCGGGTCTTATGCTTGCACCACGGCGCTGGTGGCGACCATGGATCGCCTGATGTAGCGGCGGCTTTCCCGCATGGCGGAGACGTCCTACACACTCGAAGGATGACGCAGGTTCGAAGCGGCTGATGGCAGACAAAATTCTGTACTTTGGGGCCAAATCTCACGGCCTGGGAGCGTTTTTACCTCAATCATTCGCGCGATGTCCAAAGGTCTGGCGGGAGGTTTGAGGGGCTGCGCGACGAAGGCGTGAGGCGTCTCACTTCTTGCGGTGATGGGCGGCACGGCCTCAGCGAAAAAACCTCTGCCATTCTGCACCAACGAGCAGGCCCTCCCCCGGCTCTTTTGCTCCGCTATTCCGGCGCCTGCCCGCGGAGGAACTCATGAAAACCAAGTATGCTCTCCTGGTTCTGCCCCTGGCTGCCGCGGCGTTCTTCCTGATGGGGCGCATGTCGGCCGAGAATCACGCGCAGCTTAACCCCAAGACGGCTGAGAACCTCTCCAACGCCATGCACGGCGAGGCTTTCGCCTATGTGAAGTACATGCTGTATGCCGATCATGCCCGCGAGAGTGGCAATGAGCAACTCGCCGAGTTGTTCACGGCGAACGCGAATACCGAGCGTTTTGAGCACTTCGCCGAAGAAGCTGAACTGGCCGGGCTGGTCGGGTCGGATGCGGACAATCTCCGGGACGCCATCAAGGGTGAGACGTGGGAGTTCGAGCATATGTATGCCGACTATGCCGCGCAGGCCCGGGAAGCCGGCGACACGGCGGTCGCGGCTCGCTTTGAGGAGATCCGGCAGGACGAAGGCAGGCATCGCGACGCCTTCCAGGGCGCTCTGGACAAGCTGCAGCAAAAGCCCGCTTCTGAGGGCGCGAATTGATGCGGCGTTTCAGGGAAGCGGGATCAATGCGCTTCGGCAGGGGAGGGAAGTAGCTTTGCTCTGGTGCTGCAAAAGCGCCGTGCGGGCGAGGTTCCGCGCGGGGCACTAGGTGGCTCCATATACGGGTACGGCAGCGCCGTGGATGAGGCGGGCGTCGTCGCTGGCGAGAAAGAGGATGATGCGCGCGATGTCCTCTGGCTTGGGCCATTTTGCGAAGTCGGCTTCGGGCATGGCCTGGCGATTGGCCGCGGTGTCGATGATGCTGGGCAGAACCGAGTTGGCGCGGACGCCGGTGCCCTTGAGATCGGCGGCAAGCGAATCAAGCATGGCTACAGCTGCGGCCTTTGATGCGACATAGCCGGCGGCGGCACCGGAGTGGTCGACTGCGGCCCGGGAAGCGACATTGACGATCGTTCCGCTGCCCTGCTTGAGCATGGCGGGGACGACGGCACGCATGAGCGCGTATCCGGAGAGCAAATTGAGTTTGAGCATGCGGTCGAATTCAGCGGGATTGGCCTCCCAGAGCGTTGCGCCGCCGGCATAGGCACCGATGGTGTTTACCAGCACGTCCAGATGGCCGGATTCGGCGATCGCTTCCTGCACGAGGCGGGAGACGGCGGCTTCATCGGTGACATCGACGATGCGGCCTGCGAGCGACGCAGTATGTATGCCGGCGGCGCTGTTGAGAGCATCCATCTCAGTCTGGCGCCGGTAGGTGACAACCACCTTGGCGCCCTCTTCGAGGAATGCCAGCGTTACGGCACGTCCCAGTCCGCCGGTGCCTCCGGCGACCAGAACTAACTTGCCTGAGAATCTTCGCGTCATCACGACCTCCTGCGGTCAGTATCGCGCCACGGTGGCAGATGGAAAAGCAAGAAGATGCCCCAGCCGGCGCGCATATGTTCTTTTTAGCTGATGGTCGAAGGACTTGGGCTGGGTTTGCGATTTGATATGATGGCTTCGACCCAAATCGTGCTGCAACTGCCATCGGAAGGCGGGTGTTGGTGTGCGGGAACACTGTTC
>JAJZJJ010000714.1 GCA_021810175.1 Acidobacteriota bacterium
GTTGCCGGTGCCCATCCTCATTAGCGGACTGATCTGGGGACTCTGGCATATTCCGCTGATTCTCAGCGGGCAGTATGCATCCGGGCCTTATCCTCTCCTGTCGGCCTTTTTGTTTCTCTGCGGCATTATGGCAGCCGGGTTTGTATTTGCATGGCTGCGGCTCTCGTCGGGAAGCATCTGGCCATGTATCTGGGCGCATAGCGTTTGGAATTCAGTGATCCAGGGATCTTTTGATCGATCCACGAAGGGCTACAGTGTTTGGGTGGGCGAGTCCGGCGTGACGAGATCGGGTTGCTCGGCTTCCAGTCGCTGAAGCCGGCGCATCAGGTCGTCGAACTCGGCATCGGAGATGGTGGGAGCGTCGAGAACGTAGTAGAGGTGCTCGTGGTGGCGAATCTTCTCGCGGAGGACGTCGATCTGCTGGGCGGCGGACTCGGTCATTCTGGCAACAGGGTACAGCGAAGGGCGACAACGGGTACACAGCCAATCGGAAGGCTCCGCGTTTGCCGCCGGAGCGCTTCAGCTGACGGGGACGCGGCCTGCGGCTCGCTTTTGCATGGAGGATCGCCAGGCCAGCAGCGGCCGCGCGAAAAGCAGGACGGCAAGCACAATGGTAATCTCCAGCGGGGTGCGGACCCCGGCTTTGACCCCCCACCAGTAATGAATGAGCCCGGCAATCGCCGCCAGATAGGTAAGCCGGTGGAGGCGGTTCCAGTTTTTGCCGCCGAGCTTGCGGATGGACCACGTGGTGGAGGTGAGGGCCAGGGGCAACATCAGCAGCCAGGCGGCTATCCCCACAGTGATGAAGCGGCGAATAGCGATGTCCCGGACCATGGCGGTCAGGCTGAAATCCGCGTAGAGCCAGACGTAGGTCATGAGGTGCAGGCAGCCGTAAAAGAACGCGTAAAGGCCGAGCATGCGGCGGAAGCGGACGATCCAGGCGAGGCGCGGGATCAGGCGGCGGATGGGCGTGATGGCGAGGGTGATGACCAGCAGGCGGAGCGTTCCCTTGCCGGTGAAGAAGGTGACAGTGTGGGTCGGATCCGGACCAAGCGCGCCGGGATTGGTGGTGGCGGACTGATAAACCAGCCACAGCAGCCACGCAATGGGGCCAAAGCACGCGGCGTGCACGAGCACTTTGAGCAGGACGATCCAGCGCTGCTTCATCGAATCAGGGGGCCTCGGGGATGTGGGGTTCAGCAATCAGTATCGCTCAATAGTCCTTCATCAGGTTCATGCCCTTGTACATGTACGCAACCTGATCGGCGTAGCCATTGAACATGAGGGTGGGCTGCCACTGGTGCCAGAGTGGGGCGCCGATGATGCGTTCGCGCCGCTGGCTCCAGCGCGGGTGCGGCCGGTTGGGATTGACATTGGAGTAAAAGCCGTATTCGTGGGAATCTTCGCGAACCCAGGTGGTGAGGGGCTGATCTTTGACGAAGCGGATCTTCACAATGGATTTGGCGGATTTGAAGCCGTATTTCCACGGAACGACGATGCGGACGGGCGCCCCGTCCTGATTGGGAAGAACCTGGCCGTAGAGCCCGAAGGTCAGCAGGGTGAGCGGGTGCATGGCTTCGTCCATGCGGAGGCCCTCGGTATAGGGCCACTGGATACCGGCGTTGAAGGGCAGCAGCTCGTCTTTGGGATCGTCGAGAGAAATGAACTCGACGTATTTGGCGGACGAGAGTGGCTCGCACTGTTTGATGAGTTCGGAGAGCGAGTAGCCGATCCAGGGAATGACCATGCTCCAGGCCTCCACGCAGCGGAAGCGGTAGGTGCGGGCTTCCAGCGGCCGGAGCTTGAGCAGGGTGTCGATGTCGAAGGTCTTCGGCTTTTTTACCAGTCCATCCACCTGAACGGACCAGGGCCGGGTTTTCAGACGCCAGGCATTTTCGGAGGGGTCAGTCTTGCTGACGCCGAATTCATAAAAGTTGTTGTAGTGGGTAATGTCGTAGAAGGAAGTCGGGGTGAGACCGGGCGTGGAGAGCTTGCTGGGGACGGTTTTGAGCACCTCGGCGGCATCGACCTCCGAGGGGCGCATCATTTTCAGGGCGCGATCGCCGGCAATGGCGGCGGCTCCGGCGGCAGCCGCGGCCATAAAGGCGCGGCGGTTCATGAATACCGATTTCGGGGTGATTTCAGGGGAAGGAATGTCGGAATTTCTGCGGATCAGCATGAAGAGACGCACTCCACTGTAGGTATTGACGCGCGGGGAGGCGATCGGTTGCGGCCCCTGCGCGGGGCCCGGGTGAACGCGGTTATACTATACAAAGTTTCCGCGGCATCGGGGAAATCGCCGGTACCAGGGCGACCTACGCCAACAGCGGCCCTGGCCGCGCGACGACGCGGCAGAGAAGGCACAGAAAAGGCTTTAACCCATCCATGATTCGTTTTCTGCAGAAAGACACCCGCATCACCAAGATTATTTTCGGAGTCATCATCGGAGTGACCTGCATTCTGATGGTGATCTTCCTTGTGCCCGGTATCTTCAGCGGTACGGCATCCAGCTCCACCACCTACGCAAGCATCCGGCATGGCGGCATTCTCGGCCGCAGGGA
>JAJZJJ010000715.1 GCA_021810175.1 Acidobacteriota bacterium
CTCGAGACCCGCAAAGGAGATCTCTAGCCATACACGCTGGGGCACTGAGTCTGGAACTTATACAGCTCAGGCGCGACGGGGATTCAGCCTTAGGACACTCCATAGCTACAGCGTTTGAGATCGTTGCCGAAGAACACCTCATCCAGCCCACCATCATCTATGAATTCCCCCTGGCCGTCTCCCCACTTTCGAAGCAGAAGCCCGACGAGCCGGACTGGGTGGAACGGTTCGAGTTCTACATTGGCGGGTTTGAGCTGGGGAATGCGTTCAGCGAGCTGAACGATCCGGCCGAGCAGCGGCGGCGGTTTGAGGATCAGCTGCAGCAACGGGCGGCTGGCGACGAGGAAGCGCACCAGATGGACGTGGATTACGTGCGGGCGCTGGCGTACGGGCTGCCTCCGACCGGCGGCGAGGGGATCGGGATCGACCGGCTGACGATGATTCTGACCGGTGCGCGATCGATTCGGGACGTCATCCTGTTTCCGCTGCTCAAACCGCGGGCCGAGACAACGGAGGACTGAGGGCTTCCCGGCCCTGCCGTTCCTCCCGCCTCCCTGCGGAAGACGGGTACCCCGTTCACGGTCTGTCCAGGCAGTGGCGGGTTGTCATCCGCACCCGGTATAACAGATAGCACGCATGGCGCAGCCGGCAGCCGCATTCCACTCCCGCGACTTCACGCGATATCAGCTTGCACGCGTCGCCGTGATCATCGGCGCGGAGGCGCAGGCGCTGGCCGTGGCGTGGCAGGTTTACGCAATCACCCACCGCGCGCTGGATCTGGGCTACACCGGACTGATGCTCTTTCTGCCGGGACTGCTGTTCATTCTCCCGGCCGGACATACGGCGGACCGCTTCGACCGGCGTCAGGTGATCCTCGTGTGCTATACGCTGCAGGCCTTCTGCACGGCCACGCTGTTCTGGTTTGCGTGGACGGGGTTGCATTCGGTCCTGCCGATCTTCGCCGTGCTGTTCGTCATCGGGTCGGGTCGGGCCTTCAGCGGGCCGGCTAGCTCAGCCCTGATTCCCCACCTGGTGCCGAAGGAAGATTTTGTGAACGCAGTGACCTGGGGCTCGGCGATCTTCCAGATCGCAAACTTTGTCGGGCCGGCGCTCGGCGGCGTGCTGTTTACGCTGCCGCTGCACGAACGGCTGCGGGGAGCCAGCCTGGTATTCGCGTTCACGCTGACCTCAATCTTGTGGTTCCTGGCGCTGATCTCCTCGCTGCGCGTGCGGCCGGGGCGCATGGAACACAAGGCAATCTCAAAGGAAGTGCTGCTGGCCGGCTTCCGCTATGTGGCGCGCAGGCAGGTGCTGCTGGGGACGATTTCGCTGGATCTGTTCGCGGTACTGCTGGGCGGGGCGGTGGCGCTGCTGCCGATCTTCGCGGTGACGATTTTGCACGCCGGGCCCCAGGGTCTGGGGATGCTGCGCGCGGCTCCGGCGCTGGGCGCGCTCCTGGTCTCGCTGTGGCTCATGTGGCGGCCGATCCGAGGACGCTCGGGAGCGAAAATGCTGGTGAGCGTGGTGATCTTCGGGGCGGCGACAGTGGTGTTCGGGCTGTCGAGGAACCTGGCGCTGTCTCTGGCGGCGCTCTTTGTGGTGGGCGCGTCGGACATGGTGAGCGTCGTGATCCGCGGAGCGATGCTGCAGTTGGCGACTCCGCCGGAGATGCGGGGACGGGTGAGCGCGGTCAACTCCCTGTTTGTCGGCGCGTCCAACGAACTGGGAGAGTTTGAGAGCGGACTGACGGCCCAGTGGTGGGGTGCGGTGCGGGCGGTGGTCGCCGGCGGGTTAGGATCGATGATGGTGACGGGAATCTGGAGCACCCTCTTCCCTGCCCTGCGGCGCGCCGGCGCTCTGACGCCGGAGGCTCTAATGGAAGCGGAAATGGAAGAAGCGGTGGAAGTGGATCGGGCAGGACGGGACACAAAGGCTCTATGAAGTGGATGAATCGAAAGCTGGGCGGTGCAAGGCCGGAAGACCGCATGCGCGCGCCATGGAAGATTGTTTGGATTGCCCTGTTTGTCCGCATCGCGTACATGACGCTGGCGCGCCTGTGGCACGTACCCGTCTACGACGACCACTTCAAGTTCGGCTATGAGATGGGCCGCGTAGCTCGCGCACTGGCCACAGGTTACGGCTATTCCGATCCGTTCTGGGGGCATACCGGACCTACGGCCTGGGTTCCGCCGCTGTATCCGTGGATTCTGGCGGGGATTTTCAAGGTTTTTGGCGTCTATACAGCGCTCTCGGCGTGGATGATTCTGGCCTTCGATTGCGTGCTGAATGCGCTGATGATTCCCAACATCTGGGAGATCGCCGAACGGTGCTTCAACCGCAAAGTGGCATGGTGGTCGGCGTGGGTCTGGGCGCTCTATCCAGCGGCGATGCAATACGCGGTGAAGTGGATCTGGGAGATGACGCTGACCACGTGGCTGTTCACATGGGTGCTCGTGATGGTCCTGCGCATGCGCCGGGTCGGTGATCCGGACGGACGTCCGGCGGCGCCGACGTGGGCAAACTGGACGGTGTTTGCGGCGTATGGGCGATGCTGCGGCGGC
>JAJZJJ010000716.1 GCA_021810175.1 Acidobacteriota bacterium
CCGATCTAAACAGTGGAGCGATGTGCCACGCATCGGGGCCGGTCAAGTGATTCATTCGTTTACCACACCATCGTTTCCACGGACTCCTCGGGCATCGTGACCGCGACTGAACGGCCGTGCCAGAGAATATCGAACTTCTTCTCGAAGTTGCCGGTGTTGGAGACAATCAGCACGTCCTTGTGATCCGGCGTGAGAAAGGCAACCGTGTCCAGTTGCTCCAGTGTGCCGGAGCCGACGCGGATGGAGCCGGGCGGCACAAACTTCGAGGCATGCGCAAGGACATACCACGCAACATTGCGGTGGACGTGATTGCCGTCCAGTGTGAGCGCCCCGTAGCACTCCGTGCAGCCTCCGTGGCTGGTGTGCGGCCCCGCATTCGGGTCTGCGGCGAGATTCCAGAGCAGGACATTGCGCGCCCAGTTGCGCGTGGAATCGATCACGACGCGCTGGACCGGCTCATCGATGCCAAGGCGCTCGGAGTGGGGTGGTTCGGTCACCGACTGCTCCGTCATGAAGATGCCTTTGCGCGGGTAGAGGTCATGGACGCGAGTGAAGGTCGCGGCCGTGCCTCCGTAAAGATGGAAGGCCGTGCCGGCCACATAAGGATTGGCGGCCGGATCGGCCAGGATGCTCAGCGGATAGGAAGGCACGTCGGGATTGTGGTCGTAGACCTGGATTTCTGTATGCAGCCCGGCGGTGCGCAGATCGGGGCCGAGATATTTCGCGATAAAGGTAGCTTCCTCCGGAGCAAACATCACCATGCTGGGCGTGTTCTTGGGATTGAGCGGCTCGTTCTGCACGGTGATCGCGGTGAGGTCGATGCCTTCCGCGCGCATGCCCTGGAGATAGCGGACGAAATAGCGCGCGTACACCGCATAACTGGAGGGCTTGAGTTGGCCGCCCCTGAGCGCGTCGTTGGTCTTCATCCACGCGGGAGCGGACCATGGCGAGCCGAGGATCTTCATGTGCGGATCGATCGCCAGAATCTGCTTCAGGACCGGGATAACGGTATGAGCGTCGTTGGCAAGAGAGAAGTGGGTCAGGGTGGGATCCGACTGGCCCGCAGGCATGTCATCGTAAGTGTAGGGGCGCTCGTTCATATCGGACGAGCCGATGCTCACGCGGATGTAGCTGACGTGGATGCCGGGACCGGTGGGAGCGAAAATCTCTTTCAGCAGCGCCGCCCGTGCGCTGGGAGACATCGCCATGAGCAGGCGAGCGCTGCCGCCGGTAACTGCGAACCCAAATCCCTCCATGGTCTGGTACTGCTCCATGTCATTCACCCTGATCGTGGGCAGAGTGGCGGCCTGGGAGGTGAACTGCATCGCGGGTTGCGGCGCCAGCACGGCGGAGCGGGTGCTGGTCGTCAGCCAGGAGCGAACTTCCTGAGCACGAGAGGTCGGAGCAGCAAAAAAGCAGAGGAGGCAGAGCAGGAATAGCGAAGGGATTTTCATAGGGCCTTTCCTTCAGCAAAATCTGAACGGCGATTTTGCCGGCGCAAACAGGCTAATCCTCGCGGCCCCCGTTTCACCAGCAGAGAGATCCAGGCCGCCGATGATCGATTCTGTTTCCCGGATGCAGCTGGCGACGAAACTCACCTCTGCAATAATCGGCCTATGCTGGTTCTGGCCTCTGCATCTCCGCGCCGTCGCGACCTGCTGACGCAGGCCGGATATACGTTTGAAATAGTGCCGGCCGACGTGCCGGAGGATCTCCATCCCGGCGAGCAGCCGATTGCGTATGTGCTTCGTCTTGCCCGCGAAAAGGCCAATGCGGTCGCCGCATCTTCGGCGTTCCACAAACTTGCTGCCGGCTCGCCGGCCCCGCCGCTGATCCTCGCAGCGGATACTACCGTTGTCGCGCCCTCCGGAGAAATACTGGCCAAGCCCGAGGACGATGCAGACGCTGCCCGGATGCTTCGCCTCCTGTCCGGCTCCACGCATCAGGTCATCACCGGAGTGGCCCTGCTCGTTCCCACTCCATCCGGCGCGGCCATGGAAGTCGCCGCCGAAGTCACGCACGTCACCGTGATGCCGCTTTCCGACGTCGACATCGCCGCCTATATCGCTACCGGGGAGTGCCACGGCAAAGCCGGGGCCTACGCCATTCAGGGACACTTCGCCCGCTGGGTCCCGCGCATCCACGGCTGCTATTTCAATGTCGTGGGATTGCCTCTGTCGCTTGCCTGCGGCATGATCGACGCGGCCCGGACGCGCACTGCCGCGGAGCCTGCGGCCGGGTCCATGCTCTTTTCACGCTGAACACCGCTCCATCCCGTTCCGTTTCAGCCCGCCCGGGGAGATTTCTTCGAGTCCTCCGGCTTTTGCGCGCCAACCGGATTCTCCTCCGGCGGCGGTGGCTGCGGCGGACCAGCCAGCACCAGCCCCAGAACGACCAGCAGCGTCACCAGGAGCAACCCGAATTCCATCAGTCTCAACATCCCGATCGTCCTCTCCCGCTCTCAGTCCGCTTTCCGGATCATCCCTGCGAGCAGCGCCGTCCTTGGCGCCAATTGTCGCAGCAACACTGACTCATGAGATGCATGAGCGCCTTCTCCGAC
>JAJZJJ010000015.1 GCA_021810175.1 Acidobacteriota bacterium
AATGCCTTCGACCGCGTGGAAGATGAAGACGTTCCACCAGAAGTGGTATCCGGGCGAGACGATTTCGGTTGGTATTGGGCAGGGAGCGGTTGCGGTGACGCCGATTCAGCTGGCGCGGGCGATCGGAGGGATTGCTTCCGGGGGTGTACTGAAGAGGCCGCATATTGTGTTTTCGAGCGAGCTGACACCGGAGTATCGGAGATACATGCGCATGGAGTATCCGGGTTCGGGGAACAAGGTGGTTCATTTCTCGAGGCAGACCTGGGAGACAGTGACGGATGCGATGGCTGCGGTGACGCAGGAGCCGGGTGGAACAGCCTACACGTCGAAGCTGCAGGGCATTGATTTTGCGGGCAAAACGGGCACGGCGCAGGTGATCAGCCATGATTTTGGATCGAACAGCGTTTCCGACGTGATGGCCCAGCGCCCGAATGCGTGGTTTGTGGGGGTGGCGCCGAGGCGGAATCCGGACATCGTGGTGGTGGTTTTCTGGCAGCACGGCGGATGGGGAACGGATGTGGCGCATATTGCGGCGCAGGTGATTGACGCGTATGTGAGCAAGCAGCGGCGGCTGGACCATAACCTGCTGGCGAACCAGCCGGGCAGCAATGCCGGGAAGGGCGCGAACGAGACGAGCAAGGTGGATGTTGGGGCGATATGGTCGGATCCGGAGCATCCGAAATCGCTGGGTGGGCGTCCTCTGGACCCGCAGGCTGCCAAGGATTCGAGCGTGGCGGCGCTGTATGCGGGGCATTTCTGGCTGAAGATTCCGAAACTGCCGAAGCCGTAGCGAATGAGATGGTTCGCCGTGACTACGTATTGCAAAGACGAGACCATGCGCGATTGCGATCCCTCGCGAGCGCGCCAGCGTGGATGAAGCACGCTGTATTCTTTTGAAATAGAGCCCTGATCGAGTGATTCACCGTATTCGCAGACTTCACGACTTTGACTGGCCGCTGTTGGGCATGGTGCTGCTGATGAGCGGCATCAGCGTGCTGGAGATTTACAGCGCCACGCTGCACACGAAATTTGTCGGCTTCGACAAGATGCAGGTGTTGTGGATTCTGGCCGGGCTGGGCGCGATGTTTTTCATGGCGGTGGTGGACTACCACTGGCTGGTGGACGCGATTCATTGGTTTTATGGAGCGGCGGTGCTGTCGCTGGGGGCGGTGCTGGTAGCGGGCCAGAGGATCATGGGCGCGCGGCGTTGGATTCGGCTGCCAGGAGGGATCCATTTTCAGCCTTCCGAGTGGGTGAAGCTGGTGCTGATTGTGGCTATGGCGCGGTATATCGCCGGGCTTTCCGGGCGGGAGATGACCTGGAAGGATGTTTTCAAGGCGATTCTGCTGATTGCCTTCCCGATGGTGCTGGTGCTGAAGCAGCCGGACATGGGGACGGCACTGACCTATTCGCCGATTTTGTTTGCGGGTCTGTTTCTGGGCGGGATCGGGTGGAAAAAGGGGCTGATCCTGGTGCTGGTGAGCACGAGCCTGGTGGCGGGAATCTGGCGGAGCGGGAAGATTCTGAAACCGTACCAGAAGGCGCGGCTGACGAGCTTCATGAATCCCGGGGCGGACCCGCGGGGGTCGGGCTACCAGATTTTGCAGTCGAAGATTGCGGTGGGCGACGGGGGGGTATTTGGCCGGGGCGCGACGAAAGGGAGCCAGACGCAGGGGGATTTCCTGCCGATTCCCTATACGGATTTCATTTTTGCGGCATTTGCGGAGGAGCACGGGTTTGTAGGCTGCATCTTCGTGCTGCTGCTATACTTTCTAATATTGATGCGTTTGATTCACAACGCTCAAATAGCCCCCGACCTGCCGGGTACACTCGTGGTGATGGGCGTGGTCGCCACACTCACCTTCGAGATAGCGGTGAATGTAGGTATGGTGGTGGGGTTGATGCCGGTCACCGGGATTCCGCTTCCGTTGATGAGTTACGGTGGGTCCTCGGTGCTGTTCACATTTCTGGCTCTCGGCATGGTGATGAATGTGCGAATGAGCCGGTTCGTGAATTGAGAGTGCCGGCAGGACAGGTTTGGTAAGGCGGCGAGAACGCCGCAAGTAAGGTTTTTTAGCAGCAGTTAGAAAAGTTCACATTAACCGGCCAGGTGGAATTACCGGCCGGGCAGGATCGAGAATGAGCACGCAACGATGGGTAACGGCCCCGCCGGTGAGTCCGGCAAGAGCGGTCACAAAGTCGTTGTGCACGGATGAATCTCCTATGACAGACAGTCTCAGCAAATTACCGCGATGCCTCGCGGTCTGTGGGCATAGCCCGACTGCGGGGCCTGGTCTGTCGCTGGAATGGATGAGTCCCTCGCGAAGCCCGATCTTCTCCGGCCTACCGGTTTGATTCCGCCCGGCTGCCGAAACGAGGCAGAATGGCGAAAGAAATATGCATTTCCAGCACGCCCCATGAAACGCGGCTGGCGATTATCGAAAACGACGAACTCGCGGAGATTTATTACGAGCGCGAGAATGAATACACCCTAGCGGGTTCCATCTATAAAGGCCGCGTGACGCGGGTGCTTCCGGGCATGCAGTCGGCATTTGTCGACGTTGGTCTGGAGCGGGACGCCTTCCTTTACGTCACGGATTTTCTGGAAGAACAGGAAGACTCCGCGGATTTTGAGCGGATGCCGGCGGAGCGCCCGCAGGCGCGGCAGCGGGCCCTTTCGGTGCGACCGGCGGAGACGACGGAAGCGACGAGCGAGGCTCCTGCGAGCGAAGAAGGCGAGGAGCAGGAAGAACAGCGCGGGGCGCGCCGCTGGCGCGGGCGTCGCGGGCGGCGTCGTGGTGGACGGCTGCGCGGCGGGGTGGAACACGGCGAAACATCCTCGGCCGAGGCGGAAACCGTCGAGGCGGAGCCGGAGGCGAGCTACGGATTTCCCGAAGAGGCGGAAGCCGCCGAGCCGGTAGAGACGCCGCACGCCGCGGGGCACGCCGCAGTGCCCGAGGCGTTTGTGTTGCCGGGTGAATCCATTTCCAAGTATGGTGGGACGCCACACGCGGAGAGCGTGCAGGCTCCCGCGGAGACGGCACCGAAGCCGCAGATTACGGTTCGGCCCTCGACGCTGGTGGAAGACGTGGCGCCGAGCTGGGACGGAGGTTTTGTGCTTCCGGGCGAGTCGCTTTCGCGGCATCGCCGGCGGGAGAAGCAGGCTCCGGAGGCTGTCGCCGAAGCCGAGCCGATGGAAGCGCAGCAGGCTACATCGATTACCGGGCCGGATGCCGTGAGCGAGGCGGAGACGGCTCCGGAAGCCGCAGCTGCGGTGAAGGTTGATTCGGTGAGGGAGACCGAGCCGGCGGCAGAGGCTGAACCGCAAGCGGCATTTGAGGCGGAAGCTGTGTTTGAACCGATTCCGGATGTCGTCGAGGAAGCGGCGGAGCCGGAAAGGATTGCAGCGGCGGACGAGGAAATCGTCCAGGAAGAGGACGAGCAGGAGTTCGAGCCGGAGGAAGGATCGGCTTCGCACCGCGTGGATCCTTCCGCGCCGAGCGAATTTCGCGTGAGCGCGCCTGAGCCGGACAAGTTTGCCGGCGAAGAGGAAGAACCGGCGGCTGAGCCAGAAGCTGCGCAGGAAGTTGCGGTGGAAGAGGAAGAGCCGCTGGTTGCAGCTGAAATTCCAGAACCAGTGGAGGAATCCGAGGGCGGCGAAGGGCCGGTTGCGGAAGCATCGGCAGAAGAGCCCGAGGCCGATGCACAGGCCGATATTTTCGGTTATGCGTCTGGTGCGGGGATCCTCGAAGAAGAAGAGATCGACGAAGACGAGTACGACTTTGAACATCTGCACGTCGCCGGTATGGAGGAGCATGAAGGCGACGAGATGGAAGAGGAAATTCTCGACCAGGGGGCGCAACTGGGTGAGTTAGTCCGCGAGCAGCACATCGAGCGGCGGCTGGCGCAGCCGGAAAACGGCGAGGCGGAAGAGGTCGAGGAAGAGGCTGCGTACGCCGGGACCGAGGAGATCGAGGAAGAGGTTTTCGACGAGGATGGCCTGGAGGTCGAGGACCACGAGGCCGAGGAGTTGGAAGAGGAAGGCGCAGCAAGGGCGGATGTCGCGATGCCTGCGCGCCGGGAACGGCGCCATGACCGCCGCGGCGGGCGCAATGGCCGTCACGGGGGTGGACGCCAGCGTCATGGCGGCGGGCGGCGGCCTTCAGCGCAGACCATGGACCTGCCGGCGATCAACGAGCTGTTGAAGCAGGGGCAGGAAATCCTGGTGCAGATTGCCAAGGAGCCGATTGCCAAGAAGGGCGCACGCATTACCAGCCACATTGCACTGCCGGGGCGGTTCCTGGTATTCATGCCGACGGTGAATCACGTGGGCGTGTCTCGGAAGATCGCGTCGGACGAGGAGCGGCAGCGGCTGAAGCGGATTCTGATCAGCGAAAAGGGAGATGCGAGCGGTGGCTTTATTGTCCGCACGGCGGCCGAGCATGCGAGCGAAGAGGAACTGCGGGCCGATATCCGGTTCCTGATCAATCTGTGGGCTGAAATCAAGGAGCGGTCAGACAACGCGAAGGCTCCGGCGCTGATATACCACGACCTGAACCTGGTGGAACGGATTCTGCGCGACCAGGTGAGCGAGCAGTTCTCGACGATCTGGGTGGACAGCGAGACGGATTACGAACGGATCGTGCGCTTCCTGAACCGGGTGCAGCCTTCGCTGGTGCGGAGGGTGAAGCTCTACACCAAGGAGACGCCGCTGTTTGAGCAGTTCGGGATCCAGGACGAGATCAGCAAGGCGCTGAAGTCGAAGGTGTGGCTGAAGTCGGGCGGTTCGATCGTGATCAACCAGACCGAAGCGCTGGTGGCAATCGACATCAACACGGGCAAGTACGTGGGCAAGACGGCGCGGCTTGAGGACACGATCCTGAAGACGAACCTGGATGCGATTCCGGAGATTGTGCGGCAGATCCGGCTGCGCGACCTGGGCGGCATCATCGTGATCGACTTCATCGACATGGACGAGCGCAAGAATCGCCACAGGGTGATGCAGGCGCTCGAAGAGGAGCTGAAGCACGACCGGGCGCCGTCGAAGGTGCTGCAGTTCAATGATTTCGGGCTGGTGGCGATTACCCGCAAGCGGGTGAAGCAGTCGCTGGAGCGGACGCTGAGCGTGTCGTGCCCCATTTGCACGGGCACGGGCATGGTGAAGAGCCCGGTCACGGTAGCCAACGAAATCTACGTGGAAATGCGGAAGATGCAACGGCACTTCGACCGGAATGATGTGCTGCTGCGGGTCAATCCGGAAGTAGTGAAGACGTTGAAGGCAAACGGCGGGCGCTGGCTGAACGAGCTTGAGGAGATGATTGGGAAAACGATCATCATCAAGAGCGATCCGGCGTTGCATCCGGAGCAGTTCGACATCCACTAATTGTTTTCCGCATCAAAATACGCACGGGCCGGGAGACCGGTCCGTGCATCATTCTGCGAAACTTCCGCGTCTATTGAGGGTTAGAAGCTGGATGAAGATCGCCCAGCGGGGGACTTGCAGGGCGAAATGCCGGGGACGGGCTTCCAGAACTGACACCAGAAGACGGGAATGCACACGGCAGGAAGCTAATTTGGGTAAGCTTCAAAGGTCAGGAGTTTTTTTGTCCGGATCTCAGGGAAGTCAATCGTTAGCAAATGGGGGTTCCTCAATGTTTGCCATTTGTCGTACTTCGCCAGATTTTCTGCGGCGTTTGAGTGCCGCAGTCAGCGCGCTTGCAGTTGCCGGAGCGCTTTCGCTTCCGGCTTTCGCGCAGACGCCGCAATCCAACGGGATCGTCCACATACCGCAGGTGTATTCCAGCTCGGCCAGCTACACGAGCGGATTGAACACGAATGAGCTGGTGGGCAATGATCTGGTTTCTCCGCTTACGCCGCATATGAAGGCGGGAGCACAGTACGGCGGCCAGTACGGCAGCCGGTATCCAACCTACAACAGCACGTTCAGCCGGATTGCCTTTGAGGTGGGCGGCGGCATGGTGGCGCCGATCGGCAACGATACGCACGGTTACGAGACCTTTGGCTGGAACTTCACGGTAGGCGCGGGCATGAACTTCACGAAGCGGTTCGGGCTGCTGGGCGAGTTCATGTTCAAGCGGAATAAGATACCGGGCGCAACGCTGGCGCAGGTGGGGACCTCAGGCGGCTACATCGGCGACTGGTCATTCACGGTCGACCCGATTGTCTACCAGCCCTTTACGCAGACCGTGGGCATGTACGTGACGGGCGGCGGCGGTTTCTACCACAAGACGACTGCCTTCACGCAGCTGGTGCCGCAAACCTTCTGCTACTACTTCTGCTACTCCGGGTATGCGCCGGTGGTGGTGAGCAGCTTCTCGAGCAATCAGGGTGGATTCAACGGCGGTCTGGGCTTCTACTGGAAGGCGTTTGGGCCGGACAGCAATGCCAAGCTGTACATTGAATCGCGGTACATCTGGATTGATTCGCCGCGACCGACGAAGACGCAGAATGGCGAAGGCACGGAAGGCCTGATCCCGCTGACCATCGGTTTACGATTCTGATGTACTCATGGCCGGAAGGATTTCCGGCCAAGGCGTTTTCGCTTCCTCCGTGGACGGCCTGAGGGAATCCAGAGCGGCTGTTTCTCAAGGACAAGGCCGCCGGGCAACGTCCACGTTGTAAAGGCTTGAATCGAAAACGCAGTCACGATTGCTAACTGGCAGCCCGGTTCGCGCCGCAGGCGGATCGGGCAAGACTTTATCGCTGATTTTCTGTTTCTATGCCCGGGTCGAATCTGGAGAGTGCGGCTTTTTCTGAGGGAAAAGCCGCACAGCGCGCTGTTGCTTCGGGGTGTATCCTCAGGGAATCCGCTCAAAAGGCGCCCATCCTGCCGGACCGTGTGCAGGGACGGCACCTGCCGTGAAATGATCGGAGAGGTCGCTCCGTTTCCCATGAAGTATTGCCGTTCATTCGCTATGTTACTTGCCGGCGTTTTTTCCGCCGGAGCCATGGTGCTTTCCGGCTGTGGCGTGACGCTGGGGCCGGGCTCACTTTCGCAGACACCGCCGACGAACCGGCCGCCGGTGGCAACGCAACGGGGATCTGTCACGATCTCGCCGCAGTATTCGGCGCTGGGCCCCGGGCAGCAGATGTCTTTTCAGGCGTCGGCAGCGGGCGGCGGGGCGCTTGAGTGGTTGGTGAACGGGGTTGCGGGCGGCAACTCGACCGACGGCACGGTGGACAGTTCCGGTCATTACACGGCGCCGGCCTTTCTCCCGAAGAGCAAGAATGTCATTGTCACGGCTGCGCTCGCGTCCTCGCCGACGCAGAATTATGCGACAGCGGTGGTTTCGATCATCAATCCCGGGATCGTGCTGAAGACCAACAATCCCCAGGTGGCGACGTACTCCATTTACTTGCCCGTGCCCGGGAAGGTTGCGATCGACTTTGGCAAATCGACCAGCTACGGATTCACCACATGGGAACAGCCCACGCCTTCTGCCAACGGCGGCGAGGTGATGATTGAAGTGGCGGGGATGCTTGGGAATACACCCTACCACCTGAGCGCCAACCTGGCGCTGGACGACGGCGCGACCTACCAGGATGTGGATCACCTGTTCACGACAGGGACGCCGCCGAAGACCTCGACGGTGGACGCCAAGACGATGAGCGGGCAGTATCCGCAGCCGGGGATTGAGATGTGGAACACGGTTCTGCCGGTGGGCGACTCGCAGCTGTTCGCGACCGACCTAGCGGGGCAGGTGATCTGGACCTACTCGTACCAGGGAACGCCGATTGACCTGATTCAGGGCTTCCAGCCGCTGGCGAACGGCCACATTCTGCTGCTGATTTCGTATCTGTCATCGCTGAAGTCGTCGGGGAGTTTTCTGGATACGGGGACGATCAACGCAGTGCGCGAGATCGACCTGGCGGGGAATACGATTCGCCAACTGACGATGAACCAGTTGAACCAGGAGCTGGCTGCGCGGGGTTACAACATTACGCTGAAGAGCTTCCACCACAGCGCGATCGAGCTGCCGAACGGGCATATGGTGCTGCTGGCGACGTATCCGAAGCAGTTTACGAATCTGCCGGGATATCCGGGGACGATTACGGTGATTGGCGATGTGCTGGTGGATGTGAATCAGAGCATGGAGCCGGACTGGGTGTGGAACTCATTCGATCACCTGAACGTGAACCGGCACCCGATGTATTTCCCGGATTGGACGCACTCGAACGATATTCTGTATTCGCCGACCGATCATGACCTGCTGCTCTCGATGCGGCACCAGAACTGGATTATCAAGATTGACTTCCAGGATGGGCAGGGATCGGGCAATGTGCTGTGGCGGCTGGGCGAGGGCGGCGACTTTACGCTGATCAAGAATGGCCAGCCGGACACCAATCCGGCGGACTGGTTCTATGCGCAGCACGGGATGAACTTCTTCAGTTCGAGCACATCGGGAATATTCAAGCTGGGGATGATGGACAACGGCAACGACCGGCAGTTTACGACCGGCTCGGTGCTGTGCGGTCCGCCGACGGCAACGAACCCGACGAATCCGCAGTGCTACTCGACGATGCCGATTCTGCAGATCAACGAGGCGGCCAAGACAGCCACGCTGCTGGACAACTACACGCCGCCGGACACATATTTCAACTTTTTCGGAGGGGATGCGGAGAAGTTGGGAAATGGCGATCCCGAGGTGGACTTCTGCGCGCCGCTGAATGGGGCGATTGTGCAGGAACTGCTTCCGAATACGAACCAGGTGGTCTGGCAGGGGACGACGCCGGGAGCCGATCAGTTCCGCGTGGAGCGGCTGGGGAGTCTGTATCCGGGCGTGACGTGGACGCAGGCGTCGTTCTGACGCTGGAAGCAGGGAGACGGGCAACGCTTGCGTGTTGCCCTGTCCTGATTCGTCGGAGAGTGAAATTGCTCAACTACGGCAGTTGATTGGAGCGGTTCCGGGATCGCTGTACCCAGTTTGAGGATGTTCCAGGTCGCTGCTTGCTGCTGGTCGCATCGAGGGAAGATTTTTGCGTTGCGGTACCGATATTCTGAAATCGCTTTATGCGAGCCGGCGCCGGCCGCTGGCCATCTCGCGCACCTGATTGATGATCATGGAGCGCTGGAGAGGGTCGAGTTGTGCGACGTAGGGAGCCAGCTCAGAGAGGAACGGATCGGCCATGATCAGTTCGGTTTCGCGCTCATTGCGGCAGCGGCTATCGCGCAGGAGCAGGCAGACGCTGACTTCAAGAGCCTGAGCGAGCCGGTCGAGCGACGAGAGCGTAGGGATGGCCTTGCCGTTTTCAATCTTGGAGATGTAGGTACGCGGCACCTGCATGCGTCCGGCCAGTTGGCGCTGGCTGAGGCGGCGGCCGGTGCGGATCTGTTTAACGGCAGACGCGACATCGATGCCAGAGTTTTCTTCCAGCGCGGGCGGGGGAGCGACGACCAGTTGCGGTACGGGAGCCTCGAGTTCTTCGTGTTCGAGGGGCTTGTGGCAACGTCTGCAGAGTGAGTTCGTTGTGCGGAATTGCACCAGACTACAGTGGTCGCAACGCAATACCTCGCGTGCATCAACGCTAGCCAAGGTAGTTGCCATAAATCTATTTACGGAGCGCCAGAGCGGGGCGCCATGTCGAGGATTGCCGGAGGACGTGGTCCGGATTGCCCTTGACTGTTACCTACCATGCTTTCGGGGTATCCTTTTTGTCAAGTGAAAACTATGTGTCAACCATAGAATTCCCGAAAAAAACCAGAAATTCGCGGAGATGAATCGGAATGGGCATTTCAAATGATCATTCGAGATCCCGAGCCTGGGATCTGCTGAATGAGTACACGAAGTCGCAAAGCCTGTTGAAGCATGCGCTGGCGGTGGAAGCCTGCGTGCGTGCCTATGGCGAGAACGAAGCCATGCGGATGGGACTGACGGGGGACGAGCGCGAAGCGTTGGTGGAGAAATACTCGGCGACGGGATTGCTGCACGACTTTGACTACGAGCGGTACCCGACGCCGGAGGAGCATCCGTTTGTTGGCGTGAAGATTCTTGCCGAGCAGGGCTGGCCGGAGGAGATTCGCACGGCTATCCTGGGGCACGCGGAGTATTCGGGGGTTCCGCGCGAGACGCATCTGGCGAAGGTGCTGTTTGCGTGCGATGAGCTGGCTGGGTTCCTGACGGCGTGCTCGCTGGTGAAGCCGACGAAGTCGATTCATGACGTGGATGTGGCGAGCGTGAAGAAAAAGATGAAGGACAAGGCGTTCGCGCGCGGGGTGAACCGGGCAGACATTACGACGGGGGCCGAGGAACTGGGTGTGCCGCTGGAAGAGCATATTACGTTTTGCATTGATGCCATGCGGCGGAATGCGGAAGTGCTCGAACTGGATGGGCGGCTGGCGCAGCCGGCGGTTTGAGCAGACGGAATGGGGGCGAGCGCGGCGTGTTGAGGAAGTGTTATTCTGACGCGTTTCTTTATGACGACACCAATGGCCGGCTCTTCTCTTGTTTCACGTCTTGACAGGAACAACCCGCGCACGCGCAAGAATGCGCAGGCGATGATGGCGCTGCTGGGGCAGATTCGGCAGCAGGAAGCCGGACTGCGCGAAGGCGGCGGCGAAAAGGCGATAGCGGCGCAGCACGGGCGCAAGCGGCTGACGGTGCGGGAGCGGCTGGAGCTGCTTCTGGATCCGGGCAGCGGATGGTTTGAGCTGAGCCTGTTTGCGGGCTTTGGGATGTACGAGGAGTGGGGTGGCGCCCCGTCGGCGGGCGTGGTGACGGGGATCGGGCAGGTTGCCGGCCGAATGTGCATGGTGATTGCCAACGACGCGACGGTGAAGGCGGGCGCGTTTTTCCCGATGACGTGCAAGAAGGTTCTGCGGGCGCAGCATATCGCGATGGAGAACCATCTGCCGGTGCTGTACCTGGTGGATTCGGCTGGCATTTTTCTGCCGCTGCAGGAGGATGTGTTCCCGGATCAGGACGATTTCGGGAGGGTTTTCCGGAATAACGCGGTGATGTCGGCGATGGGAATTCCGCAACTGACGGCGATCATGGGGATGTGCGTGGCGGGCGGGGCGTATCTGCCGGTGATGACGGACCACGTGATCATGACGGAAGGCAGCGGGCTGTTTCTTGCCGGGCCGGCGCTGGTACAGGCAGCGATCGGGCAGAAGTACTCGGCCGAGGAACTGGGCGGAGCGGATATGCACGCGGCGATTTCCGGCACGGTGGACTTCAAGGAGCCGAACGACCATCTGGCAATTGCGCGGCTGCGGTCTTTGGTTTCGCGGCTGGGGCATAAGGGCAGGGCGCCGTTTGACCGTGTGGAGTTTGACGCGGAGCGCGACAAGCCGAAGTTTGCGGCTGAAGACTTGTATGGACTGCTGGATCCGGAACCGGCGCAGGCTGCGGCCAACGTGTATGACATGCACGAGGTGATTGGCCGGATTGTGGATCGGAGCGAGTTTGAGGAGTACAAGCCGGAGTATGGGCGGACGCTGCTGTGCGGGTATGCGCGCATCGGTGGATTCTCGGTGGGGATTGTGGCCAACCAGAAGCAGCCGCAGCGCCAAGTGAGCGAGTCGGGCGAGACGCGGATGGAGTTTGGCGGGGTGATTTACTCCGAGAGCGCGGACAAGGCGGCGCGATTCATCCTCGACTGCAACCAGAATCTGATACCGCTGATTTTTCTGCACGACGTGAACGGCTTCATGGTGGGCCGGGATGCGGAGTGGAGCGGGATTATCCGGTCGGGCGCGAAGATGGTGACGGCGGTCTCGAATTCGGTGGTACCGAAGATATCGGTGATATTGGGAGGATCGTTTGGGGCGGGTAACTACGCGATGTGCGGCAAGGCGTATGATCCGCGGTTCGTCTTTGCCTGGCCGACGGCGCGCTACGCGGTGATGAGCGGCGCTTCGGCGGCGAATACGCTGGTGGAGCTGCGGATTCGGCAACTGGAGCGCGGCGGGAAGAAATTGAGCGACCAGGAGCGGCAGGAAGTGCTGGAGAGCATCCAGGCCAAGTATGACGAGCAGACTGATTGCCGCTATGCTGCCGCCCGGCTGTGGGTGGATGCGATTATCGATCCGGCGAAGACGCGGGAGGCGGTGATGACGGCGCTGGAGGCCGCGTCGCTGAACCCGGAGGTGGCGGATTTTCACCCCGGTTTGTTGCAAACCTGAGATACCAGTAGATTTTGCGAGAAGTTACAAATTGGTGGTGCGAAGAAACGCCAAAAGCGGCTATGCTTGAGCCGTACGACCAAACTATGAGCGCGCAACGATCTGGCAATTCCTCAAAGCGAACCCGGAGATCTCCAGATGAGCCGACCCTTGTGTCGTTTCTCTGGCCGATCGTACTGGGCGTTCTTGTGACATTTCTGACGATCCGGGTAGCGGGCATGCTTGTCCTGATGGGACAGGAGCAGTTTGCGGTGTTGTACCCATGGGTGGCGCTGGTGCGGTCGCCGCTTTTGCGGATTGACTATGGCAGCGCAGTTGCCATCGGGCAGATGCTGCTTTATTTCCAGTTCCCGATCTATGGCTTCATTGCGGGTGCGGTGCTTTACATGAGCAACAGCCTTACGCGGGCGTTCTTTGTCGTGTTCAGCGGACACCTTGCAGCGCTGATCGCTTTTATCGCGATTGCGATCTTTCATCCGTAACAGGAGAAATTGCCGACGGGGACGATTGCGATTGCCCGCGGGCTGAGTGGGCAATTTGTATCTTGCGGAACGTTGGGTTGTGCCTGAGAGAAAGGCCGCAGCACCGGTGAAAATGCCGTAAGCTATCTGGTGGCCGATTCCAAGTCTCAAATCGTGAAGCTGATTGAGTGTCCCCGCGATGCCTGGCAGGGACTGCCGAAGATGATTCCCGCAGAGGTGAAGGCCGATTACCTGCGCATGCTGATAGCCGCGGGTTTCCGGCATATCGATGCGGTGTCGTTCGTCTCGCCGAAGGCAGTGCCGCAGATGGCCGACGCGGAGCAGGTGCTGGATTTTCTGGATCCGCCGGACGATGTGGAAATCATCGGCATTGTGGTAAACGCGAAAGGCGCCGAACGCGCCATTGCCACGCAGGCGGTGGCGACGCTGGGATACCCGTATTCGATTTCGCCGGAGTTTTTGCGCCGCAACCAGAACCAATCTCCAGAAGAAGCGGTGGATGTCATGGAGCAGATTGGCGAGGCGGCGTACAAGGCGGGACTGGAGTTCGTGGCGTACATCTCAATGGCGTTCGGGAATCCATATGGCGACCCCACGGGCGCGGATGAGGTGGCAGCGGCGTGTGACTTGCTGGCGGACTCGGGAATCATGCAGATATCGCTGGCCGACACGGTTGGGCTGGCGACGCCGGCAGAGGTGCGTGAGATCACGGAAGCAGCGCTGGCTGCGCTGCCCGACAATGTGGAACTAGGGCTGCATCTGCATGCGCGACCGGACGGGAGTGCGGCAAAGATTGCGGCGGGATTTGACGCGGGCTGCCGGCGATTCGATACGGCAATTGGCGGGTTGGGCGGATGCCCATTTGCGCAGGACTCACTGGTGGGGAACCTGGCAACGGAAGCTGCGATTGCCGAGTTGCGACGGCTGGGCGCCATGCTGCCGGCACTGGAGCCTCTGGATTCGCTGGTGAAGGCGACGCGGGCAATGGAAGAAAAGTTTGGGCCGACGCGCCAGTAAGGAGCTTCGATGGAAAGCTACACGACGCTGGAAGTTGCCAGGCGGGCGGGCGTTCTCCGCATTACGCTGAACCGGCCGGAGAAGCGGAATGCGCTGAATCCGGCGCTGATGGACGAGCTGACGGATGTACTGGGCGCGGCAGGCGAGGATGCGAGCTGCGGCGTAGTGCTGGTGACGGGCGCGGGGTCGGCATTTTGCGCGGGGCTGGACCTGGAGCATCTGCAGAGCCTGGAAGACAGGAATGCGGCGGAGCACAGGGCTGACTCGGAGCGCATTGCGAAGCTGCTTCGGACGCTCTACGACTGCCCGCGGCCGACGATTGCGGCGGTGAACGGGGCGGCGATTGCCGGAGGGTGCGGGATTGCGACGCTGTGCGACTTTACGCTGGCCGTGCCCCGGGCGAAGTTTGGGTATACCGAGGTGCGGATCGGCTTCATTCCGGCGATTGTTTCGACGTTTCTGCTGGCGCAGGTGGGTGAGAAACAGGCGCGGGATCTGCTGCTGACGGGGCGGATTTTTGAGGCGGCGGAGGCGCATGCGATGGGGCTGGTGAATCGCGTGGTGGAAGCGGAGGACTTGTTGCCGGCGGCGGAACGACTGGCGGCGCACCTGCTGGAAAACAGTCCGGAGGCGCTGGCCGCGACCAAGCGGCTGTTGAGCGCGAATGCGCGGGCGGTGCTGGACGCGGAGATCGAAAGGGCGATTCAGGCGAATGCGGATGCGCGGCTGACGGGGGATTTCCGGGAGGGGATACGTGCGTTTCTGGAGAAGCGCACGCCGCAGTGGCCCTCGCTGAAGATGGAGGATTGAGGCGCGTGAAATCCCGATGAATTGAGATGTTTTGGAGCAAAAGCAGCCCGCGATGGGCTGTTTTGCCATCTTACCAAGTGGATGGCCCGTATTGAGGGCTGTTTGCGTGGGATGGTGTGCCGTTATGCCGCCCTGCATTTCTACTATTTGTAACTTCTTCAGTTATTTATTCCGTAGCGCAGGAGAGCAAGGTATGTTTCTGATCTGGTGGATTATTGTGGGCCTGATTGCAGGCTGGATTACAGGCAAGATCATGAAGGGCAGCGGCTACGGCGCGCTGATGGACATTGTGGTGGGCATTGTGGGCGCGATTGTGGGCGGCTGGATTATGCGCATGTTGGGCTTTGCCGCTGCCGGAGGGTTGATCTACACGATTATTGTGGCGGTGTTTGGGGCGGTGGCGCTGACGCTGGTGATTCGGCTGCTGTCCGGAAGAAAAGTTGCTTGAGCGAGATTGCCTGAGGGGCGGTGTCGTGAGTCGACAACGTGGAGCGGCGTCTGCCTGCTTTGGGATTCAAGATGAAGCAGCAGCGGGTCAATCTGCTTTTTATTGACGGAGACCGTACCTATGAGGGCGTCAAGCAAAACTGGGAGCAGTATTCTGCGCTTGTGCGGCCGCGCGGTATGGTGGTCTTTCACGACATCGGGTCTGCATGGGTGAATTCTTGCATTTTCATCCTACAGCCGTCGGGTTCCGTTGCCTTAGGAATCTACGGCGCTCCATGGCCC
>JAJZJJ010000717.1 GCA_021810175.1 Acidobacteriota bacterium
TCACCAGCTGTGTCAACCTAAAGATCACGAGGTACGATTCAAATGAAATCCTTTTTCGGGCGGTTCCGCTATAACCGTCTCGCTTCGACCTTCACTATCCTGGCGACCCTTTCGGCCGGTATCATCTTCGGCTCCATCGCGGCGAACTCCGTTCGCGGCCAGGAATCTCAGGTCAACAGCTCGGATGCGACGCCCCTCAAAATCCCCCCGCCGCGTGATCTTGGCACCCAGTTCACCCGCATCGCCAAAGAGATTGGCCCAGCCGTCGTCAACATCAATACCCAGATCCTGCCCAAGCAGCCCAAGGGCCATCACGGCATGAATGGCGCTGACCCCAATCGCCAGTTCCCCGGCAACGGCGGTGGCGGCAACGGCGGCGATAACGGCTTCCAGGATTTCTTCAACCGCTTCTTCGGCATGAATCCCGGCATGGGCCCTGAAACCGACCAGGAGCGCGAATCGCTCGGCTCCGGCTTCATCGTCGATCCCCGCGGCTACATCATCACCAACGACCACGTCATCAATAAGGCTGACCGCATCTACGTCCGCCTCGCCAGCGACCCCGAAAACAGCCAGGGCCGCCCCGCTCAGGTCGTCGGCTTCGACAAGGCCACCGATATCGCCGTCATCAAAATCAAGACCGACAAGCCTCTTCCCACGGTGAAAATGGGCAATTCCGACGGGGTTCAGGTCGGCGACCAGGTCCTCGCCATCGGTGAGCCCTTCGGCCTCTCCGCCACCGTCACCGAAGGCATCATCTCCAGCAAGAACCGCACCGTCCAGCAGGGCACCGCCGGCGAGTTCCAGCACTTCCTGCAGACCGATGCCGCCATCAACCCCGGCAATTCCGGCGGTCCGCTCGTCGACATGGCCGGCGAGGTCATTGGCGTCAATACCGCCATCTTCACCCAGTCCGACGGCAACGAGGGCATCGGCTTCGCCATGCCATCCAATACCGTCATCAGGGTCTACAACCAGCTCATCGGGCCGGAGCATAAGGTCATTCGCGGCAGCATCGGCATCAGCTTCCAGCCCTATACCCCCCCCGCCGTGGCCCGTATCTATGGATTCACGCAGGGCGTCCTCATCAGTTCCGTTCCTGCCGGCCTTCCCGCCGCCAAGGCGGGCCTGAAAGCCGGAGACGTCATCGTCAGCATCAATGGCGCACCCGTCAAGGACGGAGACCAGCTCGTCGAGATGATCTCCGCCCACAAGCCCGGCACCACCGTCAACATCGGCTTCCTGCGCGACGGCAAGCAAATGCACACCAACGTGACCATCGGCAGCCGCCAGGAAATCCTCAAGGAAATGAACGCTGCCGCCTCCAGCCAGGGACAGGGAACCCCCAACCAGCCCCCGGCGCACGTCACCCCCGGCAAGCTGGGAATTACCGTTTCCAACCTGCCGCCGGGCGCTCCATCCGGTGTCCACGGTGTCGTGATCGAATCCGTTAAGCCGGGATCCTTTGCCGACGAGATTCACGTCTCATCCCTGCAGGGCTGGGTGATCGAATCCGTTAACCGTCACCCCGTCAACAACATTCAGGAGTTCGAAAGCATCGTTTCCACCCTGAAATCCGGCGACGATGTTGCTTTCCAGATCGTCAATCCGCAGGATCCATCCGGCGGTAACGAATACATGGGCGGCACACTGCCCTAGTCCGGCATCCCAATGTTGACAGATGGGCTCCCTCGCGTCACGGGAGCCCATCGAGTTTTTGTTGCAATTCCGGGTCAGCGCCTTTACTCTGCACCATAAGAACCGCTGACCTGAGCTTAGATTTTGAGGTTGTGTTTCATGTCTTTTTCCCGGACCTGCCAGGCGCTTCTGCTGGGCGCATTTCTGCTGGCGATCCCCACTTTCGCCGCACCTGTCCACCACCGGACGGCCTCAGTCCATCACGCCCGCTATCACAAGCCTTACCACCGCCGTGTCGTGCGCTATCGGCACTACCGCCGTTTCATCCGTGGCCAGCGCGGCATCCAGCCCCAGCGCGCCCGTGAAATTCAGGACGCACTCATCCGCGTCCATTACCTCAGCGGACCCGCCTCCGGTCACTGGGACGTCGCGACTCAGGATGCCATGCGCAAGTACCAGGCCGACCATGGCTGGCAGACCCGGCTCATCCCCGACTCCCGCGCGCTCATCAGCCTCGGCCTGGGCCCCAAAGGCGACCATGTCCTGGCCGCTGACTCGGCGCCTGGACCCGCGGCCCACGCGTCATCTTCCGCCGGCTCTTCAGACTCCTCCTCGGGATCTTCCGCGAGTTCCTCGCAGTCCTCATCCGGCGAAGGCGACACCCTCGCCGACTTTCATACCCTCCGCAACTAATCGGTGACTGCGGCAGAATCGCTTTCGTAAGATAGCGTTATGCCGCCTTCCACCACTTCCTTCCGCGTCCGCTATGCCGAAACCGACCAGATGGGCGTCGTGTACTACGCCAATTACCTCATCTGGTGCGAAATAGGACGCGTCGAACTTCTCCGCCAGCTCGGCTTCGAATACAGGCAAATGGAACTGGAACACGGCTGCCATCTGCCCGTCGTGGAAGCT
>JAJZJJ010000718.1 GCA_021810175.1 Acidobacteriota bacterium
TCGCCGGCGCGAATATCTTCGCGTGCTCAGGAGTATCGAAGTTCGCGAGGGCGACAAATTCATCGGCGTCTATCCCGGGGACGGCTATTCCGTTTCCTACTCCATCGACTTTCCCGCGCCCATCGGTTGCCAGCAATATACCGTCGATCTTGCCACCTGCGGCTATGAGACCGAGATTGCTCCCGCCCGTACCTTCGGCTTTCGCGAAGACGAGCAGAAACTCCGGAACATGGGCCTGATTCGTGGCGCCTCCGAGGAAAGTGTCATCGTCCTCACCAGCAATGGCGTTCAGAACGGAACCCTGCGATTCCAGGACGAGTTCGTGCGCCACAAGGTCCTCGACCTCATTGGCGATCTCGCACTGGTCGGGCATCACATCCTCGGCCACGTGGTCGCGGAGCGCGCCGGACACGCCATGCATACGGCGCTGGTCTCCCGGCTTCTGCGCGATCGTTCCGCCTGGGAGCTTGCCACTCTCGGGTCCGAACGCCCGGAGAAGAAGACTCGGACCGTTTCAACGGTCACTCCCAGCCTCGTCGTCATCTAATCCGGCCGTTCCTCAGACCGCCGGATTCGTGGATGCGAACCCGCGATCCCGCGGGACCTTCCGGTCGGCTCAGGACAGGGACTGGGGCTTGGCCGCGCCTGCCAGCAGCGCCTCCAGCACATCCGCCGCGCCATAGCTTTCTGAGCCTTCGGGCACAAATCGCGCAATTTCCGCCAGATCGTCTCCCGCCGTCACCAGCGGAGTCTCCACATGCTGCCCGCAGCGCACCTGCTGATGCCCGATGTTCGCCATCAGCGCATTGCACAGGCACTTTCGCCCCTCCGCATCTTCGGCCTTGCCTCCCTTGGCCAGATAGACCGAAAGCGGCTCGGCGGGACAGCGATAGCCGATCTTTCCGTTCTCGTCGCGGTACAACTCTCGCAGAAACCCCAGGTCGCAGATGCGCGGACGTTTTGCGTAGACCTCTTCGTCCGAACCTGTGTCTTCCAGCCGCGCAACCTTGAAGGGAAACCCTGTCGGCGAAGCCAGCGGATCGGTGAAAACCTCCACCTCGCGCTTCTGCGCCTTCGCAATCAGCCGCTCCTTCAGATCCTCCCGCAGCCCCGACTCCCGCGTGAAAGCAAACGCCGTGCCCACCTGAACGCCGGTCGCACCCGCATCCAGAGCCTCGCGCAGCTTCGCAGCGGAACCATATCCGCCGGCCAGCCAGAACGGCGCCCCCAGTTCCCGAATCTTCTCCAGATCGACCGCGTCCCGCGCGCCGTATACCGGCTCGCCCTGCTCGGTCAGTTGCAGTCGTCCACGCGGAGGCGCATTGTGACCGCCCGCTGTCCGCGTTTCGATAATCAGCCCATCGACCTTACCGCTGGCTTTGCGCAGCATTGTCGTGGCGAGCGTGTTCGACGACACAATCGCCAGAAACGCAGGCCTGCGCAGCGGCGGCAGCTCGCTCTCCGCGTATTCTCGCGGGTCGAACCGCATCGTCGTCTCGTCGCCTTCTTCCGCCCCGATGACCTTCAGTGGATACTCCGCTGCCTCATGCCGCGCCAGCTTGTCCAGCACTCCCGGTATCTGCAGCGGAATCCCCGCGCCCATCAGCACATAATCCACGCCCGCCAGCATGGCTCCATACAGCGACGGCAGATGCGGCAGCTGCACCTTCTCCAGATAATTGATCCCCACCGCATTGCCGTGCCCCGCGCGCGCCAGAAATACCTCAACGAAATTAGCGACGATGCACAGTTCCACCAGCGCGCGCGGATCGTCCTTCTGGTGCAGCAGCATCGGCCGGTAGCTGGCCGTCGCCGCTTTTCCGCCCGCAATGTAATACTCGCGCCCGATGCGCTCCGCCATCGTGGCAAATGGAAACGCGCTCAACGCCCGACGCACATGTCCGCCGGCATCGCCGTCCTGCAGCCGCCGCGCCAAAATCTCATCCAGCGCCGTGCCCGACACCACCCCAAGCTGCCCCAGGCTTGAAACCGCCTGCGCCAGGCGCCAGCCGGACACTCCCGCGCCCATTCCGCCCTGAATCACTACCGGATAATTCCGCATACCTTCAGCTATGCTTTCATCCCGGCCATGCGGAACCGTGTCGTATCTTCGTAATTTCAGCCTTTTCCGCCGCGCCACGCAACCATGAGTAATCTTGCGCATTGCCGGCACTTCTGTCATCTCCGGCTCAGCCCTCCGTCGAAAGTCTGACCCCCAGTTCCATCCCCCGGAGGTTGTCCCGGCCGCTTGTTCGGGCCATGCTGGTTCTGCCTCTCCGCACCTGTCGACCCGCGTTTCCCCAGACACGGCCGAAAGGCACGCGATCCATTTCCGTTCACGCAACCCTGAAGTTCGTCCGTTGCTTCAGGACCAGGCCCGGGTCCCCTAAGGAGGACTGTGAAAAGTAAGCTCTGGCTGGCGTTCGCCCTGGCCATCGTTCTCACCTGGCACCCCGTCTCTCTCCATGCTCAGCGGACATCCGGCGCCACAACATCGCGCGACGATTCAGGGCGGTTCGCAGCCGGCGCAATCGACGGCGTCGT
>JAJZJJ010000719.1 GCA_021810175.1 Acidobacteriota bacterium
TTGGCTTCGCCGGCGACAGCGCGGGCGAGGAGGGTCTTGCCGGTTCCCGGAGGGCCGACGAGCAGGACGCCCTTGGGGATGCGTCCGCCGAGCTTCTGGAATTTTTGCGCCTCGCGCAGGAATTCGATGATTTCCTGCAACTCCTCTTTGGCTTCGTCGACCCCGGCGACGTCTTTGAATGTTATTTTTTTCTGCTGCATGGAGAGGAGGCGGGCGCGGCTCTTCCCGAAGGAGAGCGCCTTGTTTCCGCCGGATTGCATCTGGCGGATCATGAAGAACCAGAGGGCTACGAGAACGAGGATGGGCGAGAGCTGAATGAGGATGCTCCACCAGGCGCTGCCCTGGTTGTCCTTGATGGTGACGGCGACGTGGTATTTATCAAGGATGTCGTAGAGCGCCGGGTAGTTGGTGGGCACGATGGTGTGGAACTCGGCATTTCCCTGGCGGAAGTGACCATGCACATCGCCGCCGATGACGGTGACGTCGCGGATCTGGCCCTGGTTGACATCGCTTAGGAACTGGGAAAAGGAGATCTCCTGCGTTTTGCCCATGTTGCTGCTTTTCTGGAATACCTGCCAGAGCAACAGGCAGCAGGCAACGATGAATACCCAGAAAAGGATAGTTTTGACGGTTGAGTTCACGTGTGTCCTCTCTTCACGCACGACCAAAAGACGAAAAAGTAAGGCAGCCCGATTACGGGGTGGTTACTTAATTCCCGCTTTTACCATGTTAGACGCGGGAGAGTGCCCAGACGGAGCAAGAGCTTTGCGGCTGGCACAAAAATCCACTGAGTCTCTTCAGGTGACGATACGCCATCTTTATTTTAACTCCGGGGCGAGTTGGGAGGGCGGAAATAGCCGGGGAGGGGTTAACGGACGGGGAAATGGGGCGTGGTGTGGGGAAAGCATTGAACCGCAGGGGTTTAAAGGAATTCACCGGCGGGAGGGCGTTGGGGCTGGGGGATCTTGAACGTTCCAGGGGCAATGGCGGCAGCCGGAATGGCAGCAGGAGCCGCGGCGGAGGTGGTATTCGCGGGTGAAGACGAGGAATGGGCCATCCATGTAGTAATCGCGGCCTTCGACGAGGGGCGGGTTGGGGTTGTCGGCGGGTTCAGGCATGGAGGTCGGCTTCGTTCTGCGCGGACTGCGGCGGGAATAGCGGTGCTGGCTGCGGCGCGGCGGTGTTGTTGGTGGCGGGATCGGGCGAGAGGTTGGGCGGGGGGAAGGTGACGGTGCGACCGGGGATGGCAGTGGCGCGTTCGCCGGGGAGGACGATGCCGATGAGGTTGACGGGGTCGGCGGCGGCGATGGTGAGGGGTGGCATGGCTGCGAGGGGGCGATTGCGGCAGGCGCGGAGGGATTCGACGGCCTGAGGCAGGGCGAACTGCTCACCGGAGAAGCCGGAGACGAAACGGCCGCCGCGGACAAGGCCGCGATCTTCAAGGCGGCGGAAGAGGCCGTGGAGCTCGCGCCAGCGGGGGAGCGAGGTTTCGTTGGCGGCGAGGTCGCGGAAGACGACGCCATAGCGGTGGAGGAGCATGAAGCAGGCGGATTCGAGCTGGAGGTCGTAAGTGACGGCTGGGGCGAGGGCGGAATTTTCGGGGGAGGTGGGTTGGGAGTGGGCCGATTCGGTTTGGTCGGCCAGGAGGCTCCAGCGGCCTGCGGCGTTGCGGAGGGTGCGAGTGGCGCGGGCGGAGGGTGCGGCGAAGGCCTGCTTGCGGCGCGGATCGATGAGGGCGCGGAGGGCATCGAAGCCGTCGGCGGTGACGAGGCCGGCGGCGACGAGCTCCCAGATGGCGCGGGAGATTTCCGCGGGTGAGGTGGCGAGCAGGCGGGTAAGGTCAGCGGCGAAGAGCGCTCCGCGATCGGTGAGGAAGGAGCGGACGCGGTTGGCGATGGGGCTGAGGCAGGCGGTGAGGTGGGCCTCTGGAACCTGGCGGTCAGCGAGGCAGCGGTCCATCCAGTGGGCTTCTTCGCGAAGGAAGAAGGTGATGGGCGCCATGCTGGTGGGCACGACGCGGCGGGGGCCACCGGATTCGGGAGATTGGAAGGCGGGATGGGGCGAGATGCGGCCCCAGCCGATGACGCCGGTAAGGCAGAGGGTGTCGAGCCAGCGGGGATCGTAGTTGGCGACGCGGGCGGGAAGGATGCTGCGCTCCCATTCGATGGCGGGGGCCTCGTATCCTTGCAGGGCTCGGAGGGCTTCGAGCAGGCCCTGTTCGCCGGTGAGCTGGCGCTGCGGGCCGAGGTGTTGCCAGTCGAGGAGGAAGCGCATGTAGGTAGCGGGCGGGACAGGCTCAATCTGCTTGCGCAACTGTCCGATGGTGCGCTTGTGAATGCGCTGGAGGATGCGGCGCTCGCACCACTCGATGTGGTGGTCTGCGGTGGTGGGCGGATGCTCGAATGTGCCGCGGAGGATGGTGCCCGTGGATTCGAGATAAAGGAGCTGCGCGAAGACGGGCTGCGGCGCGAGGCCAAGATGGGTGGCGAGGTTGTGGGCGGTGACGGGGCCGAGGATCTGGAGCCAGCCCTGGATGGCTTTG
>JAJZJJ010000720.1 GCA_021810175.1 Acidobacteriota bacterium
GTTCAGGAACATCGCCGCGCCGTGTCCGTCGATCACCGTCGAGCCGTCGCCTACGCCGAAAAGATACGTGGTCGGCGAATCGGCATACTTTACGTCGGCTTCTTCCTTCGAGATGCGAGGGCCCGTGTACTCCACAATCAGCGTGCCCTTGCGGATCGGGGTGGTGGTGTAGCAGCCGGCAGCGTGGATCGAAGACGAGCGGATCATCAGTCCCATATCGTTTGCAGAATACAGCCTCGCCGCCTGTTCCGGCGCCATCTGGCCAGCGGAACGGAGTTTCAGAGCGCGGCCAGCGCTCCTCCTGAAGGGTTCTCGTCCGCCACCAGCCGCTGCTCCGGAGCATCCGCCAGAATCGCCGGCGATGCCAGCCCCATCTTCTTCAGCCGGTACTGTATTGCCGTCTTCACAACTCCCAGGCCATAGGTCACGCTGCGCCGGAAGTTGATCGACGAGGCTTCAGCAAAATACCGCGTCGGACAGGAGATCTCCCCCACGCGGTAGCCGAAATACATCGCCTGCGCGATCATCTCGTTATCGAAAACAAAGTCGTCGGAGCAGCTCAGCAGCGGCAGCCGCTCCAGCACCTCCCGGCTCCACGCCCGATAGCCGGTGTGATACTCCGACATCTTCTGGCCCATCAGCAGGTTCTGCGTATAAGTCAGCGCCCGGTTGGAGATGTATTTGTACATTGGCATCCCCCCCCGCAGCGCGCCGCCGCCCAGAATGCGCGAGGCGAAAACGCAGTCGTATTCGCCGGAGACGATCATCGAAGCCATCGCCGGAACCAGATGCGGCGTGTACTGGTAGTCGGGATGCAGCATCACCACCACATCGGCCCCGCGCGCCAGCGCCGCCGCGTAGCAAGTCTTCTGGTTGCCCCCGTAGCCACGGTTTGACGTGTGCGCCATCGTCGCAATTCCCAGCTGCCGGGAAATCTCGATCGTGTCGTCGGTGCTGGCGTCGTCCGTCAGGATGATGTCGTCCACAATGTCCATGGGAATTTCCTGGACGGTGCGGCGCAGGGTCAGCGATGCGTTATAGGCGGGCAGGACTACGGCAATGCGTTTACGGTTCAACATGGAATTCGGCGGCTCCGCCTCGGCAGGAGCGTGGGGGAAGCCGAATCCGGGGGAAGCCTTCTTTCACTTTAAATGAACCTGAGTCAACCGGGCTCAGCTTCACGCCGCTTGGGCCCCCGTTTTCCGGCCGAGTCTAAAATGGATGGTGATGCGTGTCCTCCACATCTGCGCACTGAGTATCCTGGTCAGCCTGCCCCTGGCGGGCCAGCAGAGTCCCGCGCCTCCCGCGCAGCAGTCGTCTGCGAGCGCGTCCAGCAGAGACCGGAAGAAGGACCACGGCCAGGACCAGCAAAAGGATCAGCAAAAGGACCGGAAGAAGAAGTCCGCCGCAAAGGCCAATCCTTTCCCCGCGGCCCAATCCGAGAAGGCGCAGCAGGAGGCCGGCGGGAAGGGTGGTTCGCTGCCTTCCGCTCCCGCCGCTCAGCCTCCGAAAAAATCCGCAGCCCAGGCCAATCCCTTCCCGGAAGCCCAGTCCCGCGCGGCCGCTCGCAAGGTCCAGCAGCAGGCCCCGCCGACCGAGCCGCCTCCTTCCGCCAACAGCTCCAGCTCCTACATCCCCGGATTGATGCCCCCGGAGCAGGGACAGTCCCCGTCATCCGGCGCGCAACAGCCGCTGCAGCTCAATCCGAAGCTCGGCAAAAAGGACACCAGCGTCGGCATGTTCTACCTGGAGAGCGGCGACTACCAGGGCGCCTACGACCGTTTTAAGCAAGCCGTCCAGGTCGATCCGGGAGACGGCGACGCCATCTACGGCCTCGGTGTCTCCGCCATGCAGCTGGGCAAGCGCGACGTGGCCCTGCACTACTTAAAGATCTACATCGAGGCCATCCCCTATGGCCACCACGCAAAGCAGGTCCGCAAGGCCCTTAAGAAGCTGAACGCCGGGCCGGGCCGCTAAGCGCGCCTGGCTTTGGCTCATCCTACGGGATTGCGTACGTCAGGCCCATGGTGAACTGGAACGAGTTTCGCTTCGTCGGCGGCAGCGAAAGCGGCGGATTGTTCAGATAGCTGTCCGTGGTGCCCAGCGAAAACCCCAGATTCTTATACGCCGGAAACGTAAACAGATTCGTTTCGTTCGCCGAATACGCGTGCATGTTGTTGTACGCCGGAATATAGGCCAGCTGCTGTGTCAGGTTCACAAACTTGAGCGTGAGCTGGTAGTTTGCCGCAAACGTCGAGCCGATCAGGTTTTGGTTTGCCGAAGGCGGCCCGGTGATGAAGGCCTGCTTCTCGTACTGCAGCGTCGCCTTCAGGTCGGCCTCCTGCTTCGGCGTCTTGATCGCCGTCCAGCCCAACCCGGCGCCGTAGATCTGCTGCAGCCCCAGGCTCTGGCTGAAGTTGTGATCGAAGGCAGTCTGCGCCAGCGCAAAAAACCGCGACGAAATGTACTCGTCCCGCTCCGCGTCGAAATGCAGAATCGCCGTCTTGGTCACCGTCGCCGGAACATATCCCGTCGGGCTG
>JAJZJJ010000721.1 GCA_021810175.1 Acidobacteriota bacterium
TTCTACGTCTCCCAGCCCATGCGCATGGCGACGGTGGAGGCGCTTGTCGATCTTGGCTTCGTCGAACCCGGTAGCCAGCGGTTCAACAGCTTCCGTTGCACACAAGCCGGCATGGATTTGGTCGAAGCCGCCACGGCCGAATACAGGCCGTATAACGCCACAGTGGAGGACTATCTCCTCGGGCGCGCGAAGGAAGATGCCTCCATCTCCGACACGCAGGTGCTGGTGGAAGCCTTGTCACCATTGGTCGTGCTGCTGCCTGATGAGCGGGCGCTTATTCACGACAAAATCTGAGAAGGTGCCGGCCGGAATCCGTCGGCGGCCCGCAGGAAGAACGCCCTCGCCTGGGTTCGCTCTCTTGACGGGAAGAACCCTGCAGGGTGGGAGGCCAAGCCATCGGTACTTGATGCGGATCACTGGGACGATCTTCGGCTGGGCGCCCGGTTCTTCACTGCGCGAGACGCCGCCATCGACGTGTTGAACGCCATTGAGGCACAGATGGCGCCCCTGACTGCACCAAAACTCAGTGCGGACGACGCGCACAAGCTCTCCCCCGTCCAGACGCGGCTTGAGTCGCTGCGCGAGGCGGCACAGCGTTTTCTGGATGAGGACCAGGACCCGACTGAAGGGCGCATGGCGATGGTTTTCTGCCGCGAATGTGTAGGGGCAGATCTTGCCGCCACTATCCGCAACCTCGTCAAACGCGATGATCGGGTATTGCGGCTGGTTGGCAACGAGGTGCTGCCCGGCGCGGCCTTTTCCATGCAGCCTCAGGTTGAAATTTCAGATGAGGAGGGCGCGGGGCCGGGCGCCGACAATGTGGGCCGCGTGCCGGTCCCAGCCGACATCTCCGGCCGCATCCGCAATCTGTATTTCCTCGATCTGGATCTTCAAGGACGACTTGGGGAGTTCCTGAACCCGCCGGCGACTGACGAACCGGCATGAATTTCAAGCCCGCCTCTCTCGCCCAGCTTTTTGAACCGCCCGAGCAGCATCAGGGGATTTTCGGCTGGCTTTGCGGTTACGCGGCCGACGCCGGCTTCCTGGAGGATGCCCTTGAGCGCTTCTCCGGCCTAACGCAGGCCCAACGCGCTCATCAGGGCCGGATTCTGCTGGCCGTGATGCTCGATCCTGGAAACCCGCAAATTGCGCCCGCGGAAGCGCCAGGCGCGCTGCATCTGCCCGTGAAGGCTGCAAAGCTGCCCTTTGCACTCATGCACGCGAAGGTTGCGATCCTCGGCTTCCAAGGCGCCGACGGCTTTGTTCTGCGGGTCATCGTGTCGACCGGCAATTGGACGCGCCAGACGCTTGAAGAAAGCCTCGACCTCGCCTGGCACCTAGACCTCCTCAGCAAGGATACGGACACCGAGGCCGTTCGTCAGGACCGCGCCGATCGGGCCGCTGCCTGGGATTTCCTGTCGTCGCTCCAGCAATCCTTCGATCTTCGCCTGCTGGAGCGCGCGGCAGGGAAAGACAACGAGTCCGCCACCGCTGCAGCCAGGTTTGCCGAATGGATTAGCCAGATTGCCAAACGTCACCGGGTAGACCGTCCACGTTCCTTCGACAGTCGGGAGCGCACCCTCTTTGCACAGCTTCCCGATCTCATGAAGCATCACGCGTGCGATGTCAGGCGCAACTATATTGCGCTGGGGTCCGGCTTCTTCGATGGCGATGGATCGGGCGACAAGTTCGTCCCTGAGCGGATCCTTGAGGCTCTGTGGGAGAATAAACTTGTAAAGGCATCCTGCGGTAAAGACCTCTTCGTGAACCCGCTCGCCTGTCAGGCGGTTGCCGCGCGACAGTCCAGCATCGAAAAAAAGGGCTGGACGATACGCGCTGCCCGCGCGCCGACCTACTTTGGTGCCGCCCCACGCGCTCTCCACGCCAAATTCATCTTCAGCGCCAATTGGAGCGAAAGGTCCGACAAGTGCAGCAGCCCGTGGGTCTATCTGGGCTCCGGCAACCTGACCAGCCCCGGCTTCATGAACAAGGCAGGTTCGGCAGGAAACCTCGAAGCCGGTGTTGTCTTCGCTCCTGAAGCCCTGAGGTGGTCCGTGGAGGGCAAAAAGGACAATGGCGCCGATGTCGTCACCAACCTGCTTCCCATCCATTGGGACGACGCGGAGAAGACACCCTTGCCGGCGCTACAGGCAGGGCAAGACATGCCGGAGCGCGATGCCGCCTTCGTCGCCGCGCCCGTTACGCTGTTTCTCTGGGACGAGCGGCCCGAAGGGGCGAGCCTCACGCCACAAGGGGAAGTGCTGGGGAAGTTTGAGTTGCTCGATCCCGAGGGGCGCCCGTGCAAGCGTCTTGCGGATGGCGGCTTCGCCTGGCTAGGCAAGCGCCCGCGGCAGGTGACCGTGGCGTGGCCGGACGAAGGGAATGCGCGAACGGCCAGTGTGCCGGTCATCGACCGCTATGGCCGCTATTGTGCCGCCGATCTACCCGCGCTCGACTTGGAAGAAGCGTGGATCCAGCTTGCCAATTTCCCGATGCCACCGGAGGATGAGGAACTGGCGGGCGGCGAGTCGGCGGA
>JAJZJJ010000722.1 GCA_021810175.1 Acidobacteriota bacterium
GCTGGTGGACAAGGCGCAACTGCTCACGCTCACCGCTCCGGAGATGACGGTCCTGATTGGCGGCATGCGCGCCCTGGGCACGAACTACGGGCAGTCCAGGCACGGTATCTTCACCACGCGGCCTGAGGCCCTGACCAACGACTTCTTCGTGAACCTGCTGGACATGGGCACGAAGTGGGAGAGGTCCGCGGCTTCTGAGGACCTCTTCGAGGGACACGACCGGCAGACGGGCGCCCTCAAGTGGACGGGCACGGCCGTTGATCTCGTCTTCGGCTCAAATTCCCAGCTTCGCGCCGTGGCGGAGGTGTACGCGTGCGGCGATGCGCAGCAAACCTTCGTGCGCGACTTCGTGGCTGCGTGGAGCAAGGTGATGAACCTGGATCGCTTCGACCCGGCGTGATTCCGGAGTGCAGGCCGGAGGAAGATCGGGCGTGCCGGAACAACACAACCGAGCCATCTCTTAATCGGGGAGCCTGCCCGGTAAGTCCTTCAACCCGCCGCCAATTGCTCAGCCGCGGCGAGCGCAGGAACACCTGCAACTCGCCGCGCGCGTTCTGCCCCGCGCAGTCTGTATCCGTGGCAGGACATTCCTCACTTTTTGAGCGCGGGTGAGCCACTGCATCATCGGTGGCGGAGACTGAGGTTGCCAGGAAATTTTGCACATGGCGAGGCAAGAAACAGGCAGGACCGGTGAGGCAGGGCGCCACAGGGGAGGATCATGATGAGTAAAGGACGGCTGGAAGCGTTCAGCGACGGGGTTCTCGCCGTGATCATCACCGTGATGGTTCTTGAGATGAAATCGCCAAAGGGAACGAACCTCGCCGCATTGCTGCCAGTACTGCCCGTTTTTCTGAGTTACGTCCTGAGCTTCATTTATATTGGGATCTACTGGAATAATCACCACCATTTGTTGCACGCAACGCAGCGCGTGAATGGTGCGACTCTGTGGGCCAACCTGCATCTGTTGTTCTGGCTGTCACTTATTCCGTTCACGACTGCGTGGATGGGTGAAAATCGCTTCGGGTCCTGGCCAGTCGCTGTCTACGGCGTGGTTCTGCTCCTGGCCGCGGTAGCCTACTTTGTGCTCGCCAAGGCGCTCATCGCGCTTCATGGACGGGGTTCAACTCTAGCCGCGTCGATCGGAACCGACAGGAAAGGCAAAATCTCCATTGCCATTTACGCGATGGCAATCCCGCTGGCGTTTTGGCAGCCCCTGGGTGCCGGTGCATGCTATGTGATTGTTGCGATCATGTGGCTCATCCCAGACCGGCGGATTGAAAAGAAGCTCATGCAGCATCCCGATGCGGCTCCGGGCAGTCGTGCGTGAGCAGATGATGCAGTCCTCGCCGATGTGCTTGTCCGAACGGGAACATCTGATCTGTTCGAGGCGCGTGCATCGGCAGGTTGAACGCGCCAATCACGAAACCACGGAAAAAGCCGCGTCACAAGCGTGGAAGAGCTTCTGAACCGCTTTCTCGCTAGCGGCGTTGAGAGCTGGATCAGGCGTTCTCTTGGCGTCTTGTCTGGATCAAAGCGCTGGACCTGGTTCGTTCCGGCGATCTCACGATTCCGGAAACTCCCATCCGCGCGGTCCTGGACAACCTTTTCGCCGAGCTTGACTGCGTATAGCGGCACGCGGCTCTCGCCTCAGGCATTAATCGCCATTCCTTCCACCGCTGCATAGGCGTCGAGCATCGATTCGGCCAGCGTGGGATGGGCGTGCACGGTAAACATCATCTCCTCGACCGTGCCTTCCAGTTCCATCACGGCTACCGCCTCGGCAATCACCTCCGTTGCCTGCGGCCCGATGATGTGCACGCCCAGAATCTCGCCGTACTTCGCGTCGGAGACGATCTTCACAAAGCCGTCGTGGCTGTCCACAATGCTGGCCTTGGAGTTGCCGGCAAAGGGGAACTTGCCCACCTTCACCTCGTAGCCTTTTTCCCGGGCCTGGGCTTCGGTCAACCCCACGGAGCCGATCTGCGGCTCAGTGTAAGTGCAGCCCGGGATGCGCTCGCGCCGCACCGGGCGGAACGGCCGGCCGGCGATTTTCGCCACGGCCACCATACCGCTCATCGAGCCGGAGTGCGCCAGTTGCGGCAGCCCGGCCACGATGTCGCCAATGGCATAAACGCCCGGCTCGGCCGTCTCCTGCACCTCGTTCACCTTCACGAAGCCGCGTTCCACTTCGATCCGCGTCTTCTCCACGCCCACGTTTGCCGTACGCGGCGCGCGGCCCACGGCCACCAGCACCTTTTCGGCCTCTTTCACCTGGGGCTTGCCGTTGGCATCCGTGAAGCTGATCTTCACGCCGGTTGCGGTCTTTTCTACCTTTTCCACTCTCGCGCCGGTGCTTGTCTCGATGCCGCGCTTCCGGAAGACGCGCGCCAGTTCTTTGGAAATCTCTTCATCCTCGACGGGAACCAGCCGCGGCAGGAATTCGAGGATGGTCACCTCTGTGCCGAAGCTGCGGAAGATGGAGCTGAACTCCACGCCCACCGCCCCGGCGCCGATGATCGCCAGCGATTTGGGCGG
>JAJZJJ010000723.1 GCA_021810175.1 Acidobacteriota bacterium
AAGTATCCATCCGGGCGAGTACACGGTTGACGGCAGAGCGCGGAGTGAGTAAGTTAGCTGGCTGGTTTGGCGGCGTAGGCTTTGGGAGTTAGCTCGGCGAGGGATTGGATGGAGCGGTTGGCCAGCCCGGGGAGGACCTGGCCAAGGTATTTGCGGACGGGGATGTTGAGCCTGCGGCAGCTCTCAACCACCGAGAAAATGGCGGCGATCCGGGGCCCGGCTTGCTTGCTGCCCAGATGCAGCCAGTTTTTTCTGCCAAGCGCAATTGAGCGCATCGCATTCTCGGCCAGATTGGTGCTCAGCTCCAGCTCCGGATACTTCAGGAACACCGTCAGCTTGTTCCAGAGCGACAGCGTGTAGCCGGCCGCCTGTCCGGCTGCGCTTCTGGGTAGAGCGGTCTTCTGCAACGCCAAGGCTGCAGCACGTATCTGCTCGAGCAGCTTTGGCGCCCGCTGCTGCCGGAGAACATTGCGTTGAGCATGGTCCAGATTCTGCTCCCGAGCCTCGCGGTCGATCGCGAACAACTCGTCCATCAGTTCCACGATGTGCGCCGACTCCCGATCGTTGCCCTGGACCTTGACCGCGTCCACATACTTGCGCCGCGCGTGCGCAAGACAGCCGGCGTGGACCATCCCAGGCCCGCCAACGTGGTTGTACCCTTGATAGCCGTCGGTCTGCAACAGGCCATGGAAGTCGCCCAGGAACTGCCTTGGCCCCTCACTCTCCCGCCCCATGCGGAAATCAAACACCACGCCTTTACCCGGCGAGCCGTACTGCCACATGTAGGCCTGGTGGTTGCGTCCGCGCTTGTCGTGCGTCTGCACCCCGACGGGTGTTTCATCGGCCTGGATGTAAGTTCCGGAGAGCACCTCGCGCTTCATCGCCGTTGCGATCGGCATCAGCAGATCGCCGACCCGAAGCACCCCATCGTCCAGGGTTGACAGCGCAATCTGAACGCCCGCATCCCGCTGGAGGATGGCCTGCTGGCGATAGAGCGGCAGCGATGCGCAGTACTTGTTCACTACCGCCTCGATGATCATCTGGTCGGAGAGAACCGATCTGGGCACGATGCGCTCCGGCAGGGGCGCCGTCTGCACGCCCTGCTCTTCGCAACTCCGGCAGGCACGCTTCTCCCGCTTGATCACCTTCACGTAATACTCGGCCGGACGCACATCGAGCACTTCTGTTTCTTCGTATCCGATCACCGTCGTCTGCTGGCCACACCTGCCGCAGTTGCACTGCTCCGGCCCGCAGACGATGATCTGCTCGACCCGTTCCAGATGGCTGGGCAGCTCCTGCCGGCCAGGATGACGGCGGCGCGGCTTGCCAGGGCAGGTGTTGTCTTCGGACGGCGATGCCGGGAGAGGCTCGCGCTGACTCTCCGCCTCAACCTCTTCGCTCGAGACTCCCGGTTCCAGATCCAGCAGTTGCATCTGCAGATCGCTCAGCGTCTCGCTGTGCTTGCCGTACCGCGCGATGCGGTCCCGGCGAAGCCGCTCTTCCAGAACCTGGATCTTCATCTCAGCCAGCGCCAGTGCCTGATCCTTGCGCGCCAACTGCCGATCCTTATCCGTCAGCTGCTGATCCTTATCCGCCAGCTGGCTCTCCAACTGCGCGACGATCGCGGCCAGTCTCGGATCAGGTTGCGGAATTGACGCTGCGGAGCAACTCACGATGTCCTATTTTTAACAGCCATCGCTGTGGATTAGATGACGAATCGCCAGTATTTATCAGGTCTTTCCTGATCCTTCGGATTCCTCTCCCACGGCTCGGCGATACCACTTCCGCTCCCTGGTCTGAGCCAGATCGATGCCTCCGATCAGCAGAGCAACTTGCTCCCGGCTCAGTTGCACACGCTTCTCTCCCTCCGCCGGCTCAGGCCAGTGAAGCCTCCCACCTTCCATTCGTTTCGAACAAACCCATAGCCCCGAGCCGTCGAAAAACACCAGCCGTAGGCGATTCCGACGCCCGTTGGCGAAGAGAAAAATGTGCCCGCTGGCCGGGTCGCACTCCAGCACATCCCGAATCCTACCCCACAGACCATCAAACCCTACCCGCATGTCCGTGGCTCCGGTGGCCACATAAACCCGCGTCGCTGCGCCGAGAGAAAACACGGACTCAGCCCTCCAGCGCCGCGAGCAACCGCCGCAGATGCGAGACATCGAATCCCGCCTCGACGAAGATACGCCGCCCGTTGGCCAACTCCACGCGCATACCTCCGCCACTCGATGCTGCGCTGACCAGTTCTACCGGCACCAACTGTGTGGCTGGGGCCGCCGCTCGCTGCTTGAGCCTCCGGTAGCGATAGCGGTAATAGTCAAACCGTGAGACAGCAACACCGCGTGCCTCGCAAAAGGTCTTCCGCTTCAGACCGCTCTGCTCAAACTCCCGCACCAGAACTTCCCACTCCGCCTCACTCAAGCCGCTCCCTGCTATAACCGCTCTCTCACCACGCATACCCCCACTTCAACATGCAATCGCTCTTGCGTACAGGGTGGCTTTGCCCGGATGGATACCATTGACGGGCGCTTCT
>JAJZJJ010000724.1 GCA_021810175.1 Acidobacteriota bacterium
CGCGGACAGCGTGGAGGACGCGTTTGGGAGCATTCTGCAGCAGACGCGGCTGAATATTCTGGTGAACAATGCGGGGATTGCGCATGTGGGCAGCCTGGTGACGACGGCGGAGCAGGACTTCGACCGAATCCTGAGCGTGAACGTGAAGGGCGTGTATCTGTGCATGCGGGCAGTGATCGAGCATATGCGGACGAGCGGCGGAGGGGTGATTCTGAATATGGCTTCGATTGCGGCGAGCGCGGGGCTTTCAGACCGGTTTGCGTATTCGACGAGCAAGGGAGCGGTGGTGTCGATGACGCTGTCCGTGGCTCGGGACTACATTGGGGACGGGATTCGGTGCAATGCGATTTCGCCGGCGCGGGTGCATACGCCGTTTGTGGATGGGTTTATCGCGAAGAATTATCCGGGGCGCGAAGAGGAGATGCTGCAGCGGCTGGCCGAGGCGCAGCCGATCGGGCGGATGGCCGAGCCGCATGAGGTGGCCGACCTCGCCGTGTATCTGTGCTCCGACGAGGCCAGCTTTATAACCGGGGCGAACTACCTGCTGGATGGCGGCTATATGAATATCCGCGAGTAAGGCGGGGCAGGCGGAGGTGTCCGCGGAGCGGCTGTAGCGCAGGACGCGCACCGGGGAAGCGGCGATGAGGCCCTCGCCCACCATGGCGTCGAGATGGGGCGTGAGTTTGGCGATGCCCTCGGGGCTGTCGATGACGGTGATCATGACGGGGGCATCGCGGGAAAACTTCCAGAGGCTGATGCGCCGCACGCGGGTGCTGGTGCCGTAGCCTTCGATTCCGCGATAGACGATGGCGCGGGCCATCCCCAGCTCCCTGCATTTGGCGAGGATGGCTTCATGCAGCGGTCTTCCCTGCCAGCGGTCGCTTTCTCCAAAGTGGATCCGCAGCATCACCGCCTCGAACTCCTCCTTCATCGGCACGCTCCCTTAAGCCTGGTTATCGTCGGTTGCGGTTTCCAGCTCGGCTGGACGCCAGGAGTATTTGACAATGTCCACATCCGACAGGACGACCATACCTTCCAGGACCATCTGTTCGACGACCGGGAGGAAGGCCTGCAGTTTCGCTTCCGTATCGATAGCGGACAGCATGATAGATGCATCGTGGGAGAGATGCAGCGGCTTTTCTTTGTGGACACGGCGGTGAGCGCCATACCCGAGGATCCCTTTGTAGACGGTGACGCCGGCGATATCGTTGGCGCGCATGGCCTGGACGAGGGCCTCGTAGAGGGGCTTGTCGTGCCAGCGGTCGCTCTCGCCGACGTAGATGCGCATGATCTGGGCGCGGCCTTCGATCTTCATGTGCTCGGGGGGAGCGGGCTGCTGTTTGGTGGTCGGTGCCTTGACGACGGTGGTTTCCTGGGTTTCGATGAGGCCGGTGCCGGCCATTTCCTGAAGTTTGCCGAGGAGCTCGGCGATTTTCTCGCGGGTTTCGACAAACTCGATGCGGACCGGGAGATCGCCTGAGACTTCGACGGAACTGGAGGAGTGGAGATGGTGATCGGCACCGAAGCCGGCCACGCCCTTGAGCACGGTGGCCCCGGTGACGCCGCGGTAGAAGAGGAAATCCAGGATGCTGGAGCTGGCGGGAGCGCCGTGATAGGTGGCTCCCTCGCTCACCGTGATTGAAACCTTCAGGGCCTTGCCTGTGGTCAGCATGTCGTCTCCGTCGTTTTCTGTACAGCTCGAATGTGAGGCCCGGGCTCCGAAGAGGCGTGGGCCGCGGACTCAGGCGAAGCGGTCGCCGAGGATGAGGCCGACCCATACGGCGCCGAGGCCCAACACCAGGCTTCCCAGAGAATAGATCGCGGCGGCCCAGAATGCGCCGCCTCGCATGAGAGAAATCGTGTCCCATTCATAGGTTGAAAAAGTGCTGTAGGCTCCGATGAAGCCGACGGGAATGAGATAGCGCCAGGCGGCGCTCAGGTCTGCCCGCCTGCCGAGGAAGGCGAGAGAGAAACCGATGACGACGCAGGCGGTCACGTTGATGACCAGAGTGCCGTAGGGGAATTTCGAGCCGAGCCGGTCAGTGACAGCAACGCCAATGCCATAGCGGGCGAGCGCGCCCAGCGCACCGCCGAGTCCAATCCACAGATACTTCTGCAAGCAGCCTCCTTACCTTGCCGCTGGCCGCGCGGGTGCGCGGAAGAGAACGAATTGCCGCCAGAGCCTGAACGGAAACAGGTCCTGAGCCGCACATCATGCCAGATTGTCAGGGATCGCGCCGGGAAAGAGACTCCACGACAGGGTTCCCTGCCAGGAGTCATCAGCTGTCCAGAGCGAGAAAGGACAGCGGTTAAAGGCGAACTCCTTCGCCATTCCGATTAGCTTCACTACACATCAGCGGAGGCGCGGTGTCAAGAGCGCGTCCAGGAAGGTGTGGGACAGCGGGTTGGACCGACGCGGTCAGGGGGCGTGATCGGCGGACAGCTACATCTTGTATTTGCCGAGGTCCTCGTCTCCGAGGTTTTCGAGCCAGCGGCGGAGCTCCTGGGCGCTGGGCTGAGCGTCTCCGGAGT
>JAJZJJ010000725.1 GCA_021810175.1 Acidobacteriota bacterium
CATGGAAGCGATCCTCGAAGCCGACCAGGAAGAGCAGGTCATGCTCTCCATCGACTACGCGGCCATTCAGGGAACGGGCGCGGCCAACAACCAACCGCTCGGCATCCTGAACACCACCGGGATCGCCTCCATCGTTTCCAGCGGCGCAACCCTGACCTCTGGGGGCAAGGCGCTCTGTTATCAGGACGTCGTGAACTTTGAGAAAGCACTGGCGGTCGCCAACGCGGACAGCGCAAACATGGGCTGGATGTTGACACCGGAAGTGAAGGCTCTGATGTTGACGACTCCGAAAATCGGCACGACGTTCCCCTCGTTCTTGTATCCGCACCAGAACGGGCCGCGCGATCCAAACGGGATCGAGCAGGGTCCGCTCAGCTACAAATGCGGCATCACCAACCAGTTGCCGAAAAACCTCAACTATGACTTTGTGGCTGGCACCGCAGTGGCCAACCTGCACGCGGCCATCTTCGGGGATTTCAGCACTGTGGTTGTCGGCGACTGGGGCACCATGGACGTCATTATCGACCCATACACGCAGGCTGGACAGGGCCAGTACATCATCACCCGTAACGGCCTGTTCGATGTGGAGCTACGCCACCCACAACGGCTGGCGGCTTGCCTCACCTGCGCGGTCGAGTAAGGAATACACCCCACACGAGCCTGAGCTGCCTGGAGAGCGAACCTGCTCTCCAGGCCCGAAGGCAGAGGGGATACGAGGATGCAAAGCGAAAAAGTACGGCTCACACGAGGACTTCTCATTGAAGGAAAACGGCATTCCGCGCATCAAGTCGTGGAAGTAACGCCGCGCCACGCGGCCTGGTTGCGCGGAATTGGCGCTGCCGTGGTTCACGAGGAAGCGGCACCCAGCGTGAAAGCTCCAGCGGCACCTGCGGACGAAGCTCCAGCGGCACCTGCGGACGAAGCTCCAGCGGTAGCTGCGGCCGAAGCGGAAGGAAAGGAAGACTAAATGGCTATTCTCTCGCCGAACACGCGCCACTACGTCAAGCTGTTGCGCGACGTGCTGGTCGATGGAAAAGGAAAATTCAAAGGCGACGTCGTCGAAGTGGACGACGCCACCAAACGCAGGCTGATCGCCATGCGGATTGCGGTCGCGCATACGCCAATCGCGGAAAAGCTGAAAGATGGCGTCGAAAAGGCTGCGGAAAAATTCAAGGGGAAGTAATTGGCCTTCGGCGACAACGATCTCGGGGTATTCTTCGCGGATTTCAGCGATGTGGTTGTGTTTGCAGGCGCGAGCGCGACGGGCACGCTGGATACGCCTTCCGAGATGTTCTCGCATGAGGGGCCTGCCGGAATCGAAGAGCAGCAGATGCTGCTGACGCTTCCGACGAACGCATTCAACCCGTTGCCGCTGTCGCAACAAGCGCTGACGGTGAACGGACAGAATTACACCGTGCGGGACCGCCAATTTCTGGACGATGGGCGGCTGCTGCGGTTGACGTTGAAGGTGGCGTAGGGGGAAACATGCCGCATTATGCTGATGGAACAGAGGCGAAGGTCGGCGACATCGTTCGCGGGACCGGGTACAACGTGAAGCACGAAATCATCGGAAAAGTGGTGAATGTGCGCAGCGGGGAAAGCTGCACGCTTTCGGTGGCGCACGTGGGGAAGAAAACGCTCGTGTATGTGCTGGATGGAGACGAGATCGAGTCGCCGTTCGCAACCGTGAAGGTGGACGCCGAGATCGAGTACGGCGACACCCAGGGCTTTGAAAAGATCGCGTAAGGCGGGATGATGGCGGATTCGATCCAAAAGCGGGTGCTCGATTATGTGATGACGGCGTTGACGGCCGCAGGCGCTCCCGCTCCCGCGTTTCGGACGCGCACGGAGAGCTTTAGCGCCGGACAGATGCCCGCGTTCAACGTGTATCCGCTGCGAGGCGCTCCGTATGACGCGGACGCCACGGTCGCGACCCTGGCGCAGCGGTTCAGCTTCGCGGTAGTGCCGATGGCGACGGCGGCAAGCAATGTGGATGTGGTGCTCGATCCGCTGTTCGTCTGGGCGTGGCAGAAGATACTGGCCGATCCGACGCTAGGTGGCCTGGTGCTCGATACGATGCTGGAGGGCTGGGACTGGTCGTTTCCGCCGGCGGACACCGATTTTTCGACCTGCATGATGACTTTTACCGCGCTACTGGCAGTGCAGCGCGCCGATCCAACAGCCTCCGGGCTGAATCAATAATCGAGGTGACACCATGGCTTGGACTCCGACACGGCTGATTGGCTACAACGCAAAACTGGGGACACAGACGGGCAGCCCCGCCGTTACTACCGATGTCGCCGGACTACAGAGCGGCGACTTCAACGCCGCCGTGAAGATGATCGACGTGACCACGGTGGATGACGCGGGCACGGATTATTTTCTGCCCGGTTCCATAAGCTGGGGATTTACCGGCAAGTTCGCGCTGATTGCGGGCGATACGACCCAGGCGGCGCTGATGACGTCGCTGCTGGCGAAGACGCCGCTGACATTTGTGTATTATCCCATCCAGACAGCCGCCGCGTCGGGC
>JAJZJJ010000726.1 GCA_021810175.1 Acidobacteriota bacterium
AGCAGTCTGAAGCGGGGCATGGCGCCCCGCTTTTGTTTTTCGATTTCTGAAGGGGCTACTTGCCGATGACGTCGATGGTGACGGGGATGGTGCGGGGCGGGTAGCAGGAGTTGGTGGCGCAGGCCTGGTAGCGGAGTTTGGCCTGCATCATGTGGTTTCCGCGGGTGGCGGTGAGCCTGGCCTGGACGGTGAACTCGCCGGTGTAGACGCTGAGCTTGTCCTGCGGGAAGGCAGGGAGCGCGTAGTTTGATCCGGGAGGGAAGTTCACGGCGGAGAGTTTGGCGTTGGGGTCGGTGGGCAGGAGCAACTCGGTGCGGATGAAGGTCTTGGAAGTGGGCGTATGCGAGTTGATATGCAAGCCGTTGGCAACGCGGAAGGTGAGGCTGATGGGGGTGGGCTTGCCGGCCGGGACGGTCAACTGGAGCGGGAAAAGAAAGGCCACGGGCTGCGAGTTTTTGCTGGTTTGCCAGGGCATGTGCTGGGCGCGCGCGCCGGTGGGCAGGAGCAGGGCGATGCCAAGCAGAAGAGCGGCTGCCGTCCCGGTGATGCGATGGAGAAAGCCGTGCGTAGAGTGCTTCATGCGGTGCCTCCGGTGGAGAGAGCTTTCTGGATGTCGGCTTCGATGTCGCCGCGGGGCGCGAGGCCCACGGTGCTGGCGACGACCTTGCCGCTGCGATTGATAAAGAAGGTGGTGGGGATGGAGTCGATGCCGCCGTACTGGTTGGCAACCTTGAGGTCAGCCATGAGGATTGGGTACTCCATGTGGTGCTGGGCGACGAATCTGGCGATGGTGGAGTGGGGGTCTTTCTCGCCGGTGTCGCTGTCGATGGTGTCGGTGGCGACGCCGAGGACGGTGAGACCCTGGGAGGCGTATTTCTTGTCGAGCTCGACGAGCCAGGGGATTTCCATGCGGCAGGGGCCGCACCAGGTGGCCCAGAAGTCGACGACGACGGCTTTGCCGCGATAGTCGGCGAGGGAGACTTTTTTACCCTGGAGGTCGACGAGGGTGAAGTTGGGAGCCTGCTGGCCGAGGAGGGGTTGTTCGTCGGGCATGCCGGAGTTGCCGTCGTCCTGACTGGAGGCGCTGTTGGCCTGGGCCTCGGCGGCGTTGAGTGCTGCCTGAAGGGCATGGACCCTGGCTTGTTCCTGCTGGTGGGCGCGGTAGTTTTCTATGCCAGCCCAGACCATGAGGCCCAGCCCGGAGATCATCATGGCCAGGACAAAAATGTTGCGTTTCACTCGAACCACCCTCTGCTTCTATTTTAGAGGACGATGCTACGCGGGGCGAGCGGGGTTTGGCTGTGCGGATGGTCACCAGAGGCTGAGCTGGAGTGAAGAACAACCTCTATGCTGGTAGCATCCGTAGTTTGAGGGCGAATTGGTGATGAGCAAGCAGGAACGGACGCCGGCGGAGCTGGTTCGAGTGGAAGCCGCGGCGCTGCTGGCGCTGGCAGCGCGGCTGGAGGGGCCGATGGCCGCCGACTTTGAGCGGGCGGTGGAGTGCGTTCTGTCCTGCGGGCGCGAGCGGGGCCGGGTGGTGGTGACGGGGATGGGCAAGAGCGGGCTGATCGCGCAGAAGATTGCCGCGACCTTGTCTTCGACGGGGACGCCGGCCTTGTTTTTGCATCCGGCAGAGGCGGTGCACGGCGACCTGGGGATGCTGGCGCGGGGCGATGTGGTGATTGCGCTTTCGGCGAGCGGCGAGACGGAGGAGATTCTGCGGCTGCTGGCGACGCTGAAGCGGATTGGGGATGCACTGATCAGCTTTTGCTGCAAGCCCGAGTCGACGCTGGCGCGGGCGAGCGACGTGGCGCTGGATGTGAGCGTGCCGGAGGAGGCATGCGGGCTGGGACTGGCGCCGACGGCCTCGACGACGGCGATGCTGGCGCTGGGGGATGCGCTGGCGGTGGCGGTTTCGATGCGTAAAGGATTCAAAGCAGAGGACTTTGCGGATCTGCATCCAGGCGGGAAGCTGGGCAAGCGGCTGGCGCGCGTGCGGGAGCTGATGCATGCGGGCGATGCGCTGCCGCGGGTGGAGCCGGGCACGGCGATGAAGGATGTGATCTACGAGATGTCCCGGAAGGGGCTGGGGATGACGACGGTGGTCGAGGATGGGCGGCTGAAAGGGATTATCAGCGACGGGGACCTGCGGCGGATGCTGGAGCGCGACAGCGGGGAGGGCCTGAAGAAGACCGCGCGGGAGATTATGAATCCCAGGCCGAGGACGATTGCCGGGGAGGAGCTGGCGGCGCGGGCGCTGCACGAGATGGAGGAGCGGAAGATTACGTCGCTAATTGTGGTGGACGGGGGCGGGCGGGTGGAGGGCGTGATTCATCTGCATGATTTGTGGGAGACGGAGCTGATTTAAGTCCCCAGTTGTCAGTCCCCAGTTGTCAGATTTGCCGGGGCGAAGAGTTGCGCACCTGTTCTTTCCTACCAAGCAATGAGTAAAGGGCAAAAGGCGCCGGCGAGGTCCTCACCTTCGCGGGGGCTGGCTGCAGGCGCACTCAAGCCAAAATCGGGCGTGA
>JAJZJJ010000727.1 GCA_021810175.1 Acidobacteriota bacterium
CTCGAGACCTCCATCCACTGCACCGGCGAAGATGTTCCGGACCATCACGGCGCCAAGCTGACGGCGGGTTCTCCCGGAATCCGCATGGCCTTCGCGGACCGGCGCGAACACACAACGCGGCGCGGAAAACGGCTCGTCGTCACTCATGAAGACGCTGTCCTGGGCTTGCAGATCCAGTCGATCTACGAAACGGTGGGCGAGATCCCCGTGGTGCGGCGCTGGACCAGAGTAGCGAACAACAGCGGCAATCCTGTAGGCGTGGAATATGTCAGCTCCGCGATGCTGAACAACTTCGCCCATCCGGACAGCTTTCAGGATGAACTCAGGCTGCATTTCGCCTACAACTCCTGGCGCTCCGAAGCGCAGTGGCGAACGATCCGATTCGCTGATGCTGGCCTCATTCAGAATGGCAGTTTCGAGGTCTCGGGAATTCTCTTCAGCACCATGGGAAGCTGGCCGTGCGAAACCTTTCTTCCTTTGGCCATGATCGAGAATTCCCGGATCGGAGTGACCTGGTTCTGGCAACTCGAACACAACGGATCGTGGCACTGTGAGATCGCACAAACCGCGTCGCGAGCGCTCTACGCTTACCTCGGTGGCCCCGATGCGCAGCACGCGCAGGCGTGGAAGAATCTGGCGCCTGGCGAAACCTATGAGAGCATTCCCGTTGCGGTGGGCTGCGTTTCGGGAGGCTTTGAAGAAGCGGTGGCCGCTCTGACCCGCTACCGCAGAGCGATCCAGTTGCACCACCGCGGCGACACGGTGCGCTGTCCGGTCATCTTCAACGATGTGGTGGCGCTCGACGGCGATCAAACCACGGCCAATGAAATCCCGCTTATCGACGCCGCTGCAGCCGCCGGATGTGAAGTTTACTGCCTGGACGTGGGCTGGTACGCAAAGCCTGGCCAGAGCTGGTGGAACTCTGTCGGCGATTGGCATCCCGATCCATCGAGATTTCCCGGCGGATTCAAAAAGCTCATTGACTACATCCGCGGCCAGGACATGGTTCCCGGCCTCTGGATCGAGCCGGAGGTCGCCGGCCTCGACACATCTCTGGCCCGGCGCCCCGACAGTTGGTTCTTGCAGCGCCATGGCAAGCGCGTCATCGATCACTCCCGCTATCATCTCGACTTCCGCAACCCCGAGGTGCGGGCCTATGTTGACGCTGTCTTCCACCGGATGATCCGCGAGTATGGCATCGGATACATCAAGCTGGACTACAACATCAACGCCCTCGAAGGTACGGACTGGCATGCCGAGAGCCCGGGCGCGGGCCTGTTGCAACATAACCGCGCCTTCCTCGCGTGGCTTGATGCCCTCTTGGTGCGCTATCCGCGGCTCACCCTGGAAACGGTTGCGAGCGGTGGTATGCGCATGGAGTACTCGATGCTCTCGCGCGCGCAGTTGCAGTCCATCAGCGACCAGGACGACTATCGCCGCTACGCCTCCATCACAACCGGATCGAGTGCCGTCCTGCTGCCGGAACAGATGGGCGTCTGGGCGCAGCCTCTCGAACACGACACACCGGAAGCCGTGAGCTGCAACATGGTAAACGCCGTGCTGGGCCGCATCCACCAGAGCGGTTCTCTCACGCGTCTGGATCCTGCCAGTCTGGTCCAAGTCAAACAGGCAATCGCCGTGTACAAACGGGAGATCCGTCAATATGTGCCGCATTTCACGCCGTTTTATCCCCTCGGCATGCCCGGCCTTGCGCGCCCGGACTTGCCCGCAGCCCTTGGCATGCGCGCTCCCGGCAAGGAATTTCTCGCAGTCTGGAGACGGAGCGGACCCGAAGTCGTACACATTCCATGCCGCAATGTCGGCTATCGCCTGCTCTATCCCGGCGATCTCGGCATTCGCGTGATGCACCACTCGCGCGGCGTCGAAGTGCGGTTCCCGTCAGCGGAGATGGGCTGCATTCTCTCAACCTGAGCCGTTGCAACCAGGATTCTCTTGACATTGCGCGCCGGGCGGCATACGCTTTCGTTCAGTTTTAATGAAAGGTTTCAATCCAAGCCGCAACTTGTGTGCGGCGTGGCGGAATTTTCGCGAACCGGCGAGGGAGGAATTGCGTGAATAGACGTGACGCGTTGAAGTATATGGCACTTCCGGCTGCGGGCGCTCTGCTGAACACAGTTGCGCGGCCGCTGCTGGCCGCGGAGCCGGCTGTCGGTCCGGCCACTGAACTCACCCAGGCATTGGCCAACTACCAGCGGTTGCGCTTCGGCTGCTCCTTCCATTTCAGCACTCCCACCTTCACGGGAGATGACTACGACGTGGGTGCCGCTCCGGCCACCGTCTACAATCCGACCCATCTCGACGTGCGCCAGTGGATTCAGGTGGCTCACGGAATGGGCGCGAAATACGCCATCCTCACAACGAAATACATGTCGGGCTTCTGCCTTTGGGATTCGAAAGGCTACGACTACGATGTCGCCGCCAGCGGAAACAAAACCGATGTGGTCGCCGCGTTTGTCGCCGCCTGCCGCGAATTCGGCCTGCAGCCGGGCTTCTATTACTCCATCCTC
>JAJZJJ010000728.1 GCA_021810175.1 Acidobacteriota bacterium
GTACCGGGTGCCGCATTTTCGGGATATGCCGAAGGTGGAGGTGGTGCTGCTGGACCGGAAGGATATTCCGTCGGCGGGAGCGGGGGAGATTGGGATTGTGGCGATATCGCCGGCGGTGGGGAATGCGATTTTCGCGGCGACGGGGAAGCGGCACCGGGCGATGCCGATGGCGCGGGAGACGAGCTGAGGGGCGCGGCAGGGCAGCGGGGGGGGGCGGGAAATATTTTGTGAACCGGCAAAAAACGGTGCGATTGGGCGTATAGCGATGATCTGCCGGGGCATATGGGAGCAGCCAAACGGCGAGGGGCAGGCCTCGCGCTGTACAATGGCGTAAGCGCCACGACCGAGATTATTGTGCCCAGTGCGAACGCCGGAACGACGGCCTTCCGCTCAATTGTCGAGGCAGCGCCCTGAGACGTTCATCACTATGAAACTTCGTGTTCCTCCTTTTCCTGCCATGCTGGCCGCCAGCCTGGCGATCGCAGTGGTACCCGCTTTCGCGCAGAATATGAAGTCGGATTTCGACACGCAAAGCTCTCCCTATACCGGGAAGGTGGTGGAAGAGATTGTGGCGCGGGTGAATGACCGGGTTATCAGTCTGACGGATTACAAGCGTGCCGAGAAACAGTTGCAGGAGGAGGCGCAGCAGCGGAGCTGGACGGAGCAGCGTGTCTACGAGAAGCAGAAGAATCTGCTGCGGGATCTGATCGACAATCAGCTGCTGCTGTCGAAGGGCAAGCAGCTGGGGATCACGGGAGGGACGCGGCTGATCGAGCGGCTGGATGAGATCCGGAAGCAATACCATCTGGCGAGCATGGAGGCGCTGCAGAAGGATGTGGAGTCCGAGGGAATTGCGTGGGAGGACTTCAAGCAGCATATCCGGGACGGGATCATCCGGGAGGCGGTGCTGAGCCAGGAAGTGGGAGCGCATATCAATATCGCGCCCTCGGAGATACAGGCGTACTACGACCAGCACAAGTCGGAGTTCGAGCGGCCGGAGGCGGTGTCGCTGAGCGAGATTCTGATCCCGACGGCAAATCCGGACAACGCGGCGCAGGTGGCGAAGGCCAAAGCGAAGGCGGACGAGATTGAGACGCAGCTGCGGAATGGCACGGATTTCGCCACGCTGGCCAAGACGGATTCCGGCGGGCCGACGGCGCAGCAGGGCGGGGTGCTGGGGCAGTACAGCCGCGGGCAGCTGCCGAAGGTGATGGAAGACGCGACGTTCAGCCTGAAGCCGGGCGGGGTGACGCAGCCGATTCTTACGAAGCAGGGCTGGCTGATTCTGGAAGTGACGAAGCACCAGAATGCGGGGCTGGCGCCGCTGGATGAGGTGCAGAACCAGATTCAGGAAGACATAGGGATGGCGAAGATGGGGCCGGCGGTGCGTGAGTACCTGACGAAGCTGCGCACCCAGGCGTACATCGACATCCGGCCGGGCTATGTGGATTCGGGCGCGACGCCGAATGAGATGAAGTTCATCCAGAGTGCGTATGTGCCGCCGTCGAAGCACAAGAAGAAGAAGGGGCACCGGGAGCGGGTGCGGTTCCAGGGCAGGACGCGGCACCGGCGGAAGAAGGTGAACGAGCGGGAAGTGGCGAGAAACCGTTCGCAGAGGCCGGGCAAGAAGGAGAAGATCCGCTTTGGACAGGCTCCGCGGGAGGCGCTGCCTCCGGGTCCGACGACGATGGTGAATGCGGGTGCGGGGCCGAACAATGCGCCGCAGGAGTCGGAGAACCAGGCGGGACTGGCGCCGGGCGCCGGGACGAAGGCGGAGCAGGCTTCGACGCCGAGCCACCCGCGCAAGTGGCGGCTGACCGATGAGCTGAAGGTCGGGAGGAAGAAGCGGCGGGCGGAGGCGGAGGCGGAAAAGCATCACAACTTCGTGGCTCCGAAGCTTTCGGCGAAGGAAAAGGCGAAAGAGGCACGCGAAGATCGGGCGCTGGGGCTGAACGGGAATACCAGCGACGTGAAGAAGGTGAATTCCGCGCGCAAGGGACCGAAGCGCCGGTTCTCCAACCAGGGCCGGAAGTGGGCGAAGAAGGAAAGAGCGAAGCGGGCGAAGAAGGAACTGGAAAAGAAGGACCAGCAGCAGGAGCAGCAAACGACGAGCGCTTCCGGGTCGGGCACGAACTGAAGGCGCAGGTCCCAATACCGCAGTCCTGAGAACGTGACATGAAAGAGATGACAGTTGCCGATCTGGCCGGCCGCGAGAACCAGGTGGTGACGGGGTTCTTTGTGGCGGCGGCGAAACAGGTGCGGATCAAGAAGGACGGATCGCGCTACTATGCGCTGACCCTGAGCGATGCGACGGGGCAGATCGAGGCGCGGGTGTGGGATGCCGACGACGCGGAGGAATTCGATTCCGGCGACGTGGTGAAGGTCCGGGGGCAGGTGTGCCGCTACAACGAGAAGCTGCAGGTGAACGTGGACCGGATTCGGCGGGCGGCCGAGGACGAATACGCACTGGGAGATTTTGTGCCGCAAACGGAGCGGGACATCGAGGAGATGTGGGCGGAGCTGGAG
>JAJZJJ010000729.1 GCA_021810175.1 Acidobacteriota bacterium
CATTCGGGAAAAGCTGAAACTCCTCGCGGATATGCGCCGCCTGCGCCGCCCGCTCCACGGCTTCCTCGCTCGCGCCTTCCACGCCGAACGCAATGTTCTCCCGAATTGTCGTGCTGAACAGGAACGTCTCCTGCGGCACATAGCCCACCGCCGACCGCAGCGTATCCAGCGGATACTCGCGGATCGGTCGCCCATCGATCAGCACGCTGCCCTCCGGCGCGTCGTACAGCCGCGGAATCAGGCTGGCGAGCGTCGTCTTGCCCGCCCCCGTGTGTCCCACCAGCGCCAGGCTGCTCCCCGCCGGAACCTTCAGCGAGATGCCGTGCAGCACCTCCACCGGCTTCTCGCCCGGATAAGCAAAGTTCAGCTCGCGAAATTCAATCTCCCCGCGAATCTCCGCCGGCTCCGGCTTCGCATCGCGGTCATCGATCGAAGGCTCTGCCGTCAGCAGCTCGTGAATGCGGATCACCGACGCCGTGCCGCGCTCGAAGATGTTCACCACCCATCCCAGCGCGATAATCGGCCACGTCAGCATGATCACGTAAGTAGTAAACGAGACGAAGTGCCCCACCGAAATCTGGTGTGTCAGCACCTCGTGGCCGCCCACCAGCATGGTGATCACCAGCGACAGTCCCAGCAGCAGCTCCAGCGTCGGCCACAGCATGCCCATCAGCCGCACCAGCCGCAGCGCCCGCCGGATATACTCCTGGTTTGAGCGCTCGAACGCCTTCACCTGCGCCTCTTCCTGCGCAAACGCCCGCACCAGCCGCGCTCCGGAAAAATTCTCCTGCGCCTGCGCCGAAATATCCGAGAACATCGCCTGGATGCGTTCAAAGCGATCGTGAATCTTCCGCCCCATCACCTGGATCAGCACGCTCGCCAGCGGCATCGGAGCCAGCGCCGTCAGCGTCAGCCAGGGGCTGATCCGCAGCAGAAAATACAGTGCGCCCGCTGAAAACAGCACTGTGTTCGCGCTGTACATAATCGCCGGTCCCAGCAGCATCCGCACCGCGTTCAGGTCGTTCGTCATGCGGGCCATAATGTCGCCCGTGCGATGCTCCTGGTAGTACGAAGCCGACTGCTTCTCCATCTGCCGGAACAGATCGTTCCGCAGATCGAACTCGATATCCCGCGAGATGCCGATGATGATTCGCCGCGTCAGGAACAGGAAAATCCCGTGCGCCACCGTCACCGCCATCGTCAGGCCAGCGTAGAAGACGACTCTGTGCCACGTGACGCCGTGCTCCAGGCTGCCCATCGCGTTGCCGATCACCCGCGGAAACTGCACCCAGATGGCATTCGCCGCAATCGCGCACACGCACCCCGCCAGATACCCCGGCCAGTACCGGCGCATATACGGAAACAGCGGTTTCAATCGGCTCAGCATGTTTCTTTCATCCCGTTTATGTCGGAGTCTTCAGCAGCAGCCACGCGCCCGCCAGCGCAAACAGCAGATCCGGAGACCATGCCGCCAGAACCGCCGGAAGCCAGCTCACATTCCCCATCGCCTCGAAAAATCCGGAAATGACAAAATAAGCAATGGCCACCCCAATCGCCACCGCAATCCCGGAAAGCGAGCCCCGCTTGCCCATCGAGAGCGCAAACGGAATCGCCAGCACCGCCATCACCAGTGTGATGAGCGGATACGCCAGTTTGTGGTTCAGTTGCACGCGCAATGGCACCGTATTGAATCCGCTCTGGCTCAGCGAGTGGATGTAGCGGTTCAGCTCCGTAAAACTCATCTCCGACGACGGCCGCACTTCCTTCTCAAAGTAATCCGGCCGCTCCTGAATCTCCGGAAACGTCGATACCTTGAACGGCTGATACGTCACCTGGTCGCCCTGAAAAGTCCGGTCCCATCCGTCTTCAAATACCCACCCATGCAGATTCGGCTGCCACTGCGCGGTCGTGGCAAAAATCCGCTTCGTCATCTGGAACGTCCCCGGATTGAACTCGAAGACCGAGATGTTCCCGAATGCATTGATATCCGGATCGAAATACTGGTAGTAGAAAATGGTGCTCGGCTCGCCGTTTTCCCGTTCCCCGAACATCCATTTGCGTCCCGGGTGCTCGAACGTCTCCGCCGGTTTGCCCGTGATGATGTTGCGCAGCGCCTGCTGCCGCCGGTTTGCCTGCGGCAGATAGAACTCGTCGAACATGAACAGCGACACCGACAGCACCGCCGCAATCGTGATCACCGGCACGGCAATCCGATAAAGGCTGATGCCCGTCGCCTTCATCGCCGTCAGCTCGCTGTTCCGGTGCAGTACTCCAAACACCACCAGCACCGCGATCAGCACGCTCAGCGGCGTGATCAGGTAGATCATGCTCGGCGTCAGATTGATCAGGTACTCGCCTACCGTCACCAGCGCCGTTTTGTTGCGGATGATGTCGCCCAGCAGTTCGAAGAACGTGAAGAACAGCATCAGCATCACAAACGTGACCATCACCAGCACAAATGTCTTCACGAACTCCCGCAGCACATACTCGTCCATAATCAGCGGGAAGCGTCCCCGCGGTGCG
>JAJZJJ010000730.1 GCA_021810175.1 Acidobacteriota bacterium
ACAAGCGGCCCGGCGATCGTCTGAAGCGAGGCGAGCGCGTGGGGCTCATCAAATTCGGCTCCCGCACCGACATCATCCTGCCTGGCCACGCCGAGCCTGAAGTCGAGGTCGGCGACCGCGTTCGCGGCGGAGCCAGCGTGATTGCCGTTATCGCCGCTCCGGAATCGAAGCCGGAATTCGACACAACCGGTGTGGAGATGCTGGTTTGAGCGACTCCGGAAAGGTCATTCCCGGAGAAGAGCCGCGCCTCAGGCGCCGTCCCCGCGGCATGTATCTGCTTCCATCCATGTTCACCGCGGTGAACATCGCCGCGGGCTTTTTCGCCATCACCCAGAGCCTGGAAGGGTCCGCTCTGGAGCCGCATCATTTCGACTACGCGGCGCTGGCCATCGGTTTCGCCATCCCCTTCGACGCCCTCGACGGCCGCATTGCCCGTCTCACCAATACCGAGAGCGAATTCGGCCGGGAACTCGACTCTCTGGCCGACGTCATCACCTTCGGCGTTGCGCCCAGCATCCTGGCCTTTGCCTGGGGATTCCGCTCGCTCCCCATGTCCATGAATCACGACCTGCGGGTCAAGATGCTGCAGCTCGGAGCGTTCGTTTGTTTCCTGTTCCTGCTTTGCGGAGCCAGCCGCCTGGCGCGGTTCAACATCAGCACCAATCCCGTTCCCAAGAATCCCGGCCGTCCCGGCCGCAAGTACTTCGTCGGCATGCCCATTCCGGCCGCCGCCGGACTGATCGCCGCAGTCGTGCACGGATTCGCCGGCTGGCCGATCTTCAACGCGTGGGTTGCGGCCGTCTGGGCCGTCCTGGTCGCCTTCGTCGGTTTTCTCATGGTCAGCACCTGGCGCTTCTGGAGCGGCAAGGAGATCAACCTCACCGGCCGGCAGCCTTTCCGCTGGATCGTCATCCTGGGAGTCAGCATTTACCTTCTGGTCTTCTTCTCCCGTGAAGTGCTGCTCCTGCTCGCCTTCGTCTACATGTTCTCCGGCGTCATCGCTCGTCTTGCCTACTCGTGGCAGCGTCATCGCCGCCCGCCGTCGATTCCCCTTCCACCTGCATAAGGCCTTTTTGAATGACCGATCCACTGAAAATCGCGATTATCGGTGCTGGCTCCCTGCGCGGCAGGGAACTCAATGACGCGCTTGCCGACTCACCCTTCGGCGGCGCGGATTTCCGTCTGATGGACGACGAAGCCGAACTCGGAACCCTCGAAGCCGTTGGCGACGAAGTCACCTTCATCCAGCGCATTGAGCCTTCTTCCTTCGATCGCATCGATTTTGCCTTCTTCACCGGCAACGAGGATCTGACCCGGAAATACTGGAAGGCGGCATTGCGCGGCGGCGCCAGCATCATCGATCTGTCGGGCGCACTCGAAGGGGAGACCGGAGTTCTGGTTCGCTCGCCCTGGGTGGATGAGCAGCTCCCCTCGCTCCGCGCCGGAGCCGTTCCCGGACTCGATACCCGCGCCGTTGTTCCCGCCCAGGCCGCCGCTGTCGCCCTGGCGCTCATGCTGGGGCGCATCGCCAGCGTCGGCACGATCCGCTCCGCCTCCGCCACAATCCTGGAGCCGGCTTCGGAGTACGGCCGCGCGGCCATGGATGAGCTGCACCAGCAGACCGTCAAGCTGCTCAGCTTCCAGGATTTGCCTAAACAGGTATATGACATGCAGGTCGCCTTCAACGCCACGCCTGCCTTTGGCGAATCCGCGCGGGTGAATCTTGCCGCCAGCGAATCGCGTATCCGCCGCCACTTTGCGGCTCTGGCTGGCGAACGGCTCTCCGCCGTCGGCATCCAGCTCCTGCATGCGCCTGTTTTTCACGGCTATGGAATGTCGCTCGCCGTTGAACTCCAGCAGCCCGTCCCGCTCGATCAGGTGGAAGCGGCGCTGGCCGGCGACCACATGGAGGTCGTCACGGCCGAATCCGATCCGCCGACGAACCTCAGCATCGCCGGGCAGCCGGATATTCTCGTCCGAATTCGGCCCCAGAACGAAAATGACAAGAAGACCGCGCGCTTCTGGATTTGGGCCGGCTTCGACAATCTCCGTTTTGCCGCGCTGAATTCCGTCGCCTGCGCTCTGGAACTCCGGCGTCTCCGCCCGAGTGGCGAAGTGCAGTAGCTGAAGCGCCTCAGCTCTTTGTCGTTCCCGGCCGGCGGGTCTGTTTCCGGGGGATCGCATCGCCGGGCGCCGGTCCCGTCGACCGCCGCACGACCAGCGACGGGCGCACGCGGAACTCCCCGCCTATTCCGCCGTCCTGACGAATGTTGAAAAGCGACCGGAACGCCAGGCGCGCAATCTCTTCCCTGGACAGCCGCACCGTCGTCAGCGCCGGTTGTGTGAAGGCGCTGATCTGGATGTCGTCGTAGCCGACCAGCGAAATATCTTCCGGCACGCGCAATCCTCGTTCGTGGATCGCGCCCAGCGCTCCAATCGCGGTCATGTCATTCGAGCACAGCACCGCCGTGGGGCGGCGTTTGGCCTTCAGCAGCCTCGCCATCGCCTCATGCCCGCCATC
>JAJZJJ010000731.1 GCA_021810175.1 Acidobacteriota bacterium
GTCCTACTGCTCACCCTGGTTGCCGTGGAATTCACCGACATCGTCTTTGCAATCGACTCCATACCGGCCGTTCTCAGCATCACACGACAGCCCTTTCTGGCCTACACCTCCAACATCATGGCAGTGGTAGGGCTACGCTCTTTCTATGTACTGTTGGCGGCAGGGCTGGCCCGGCTGCATTATCTGCACGCTGGTCTGGCGGCCGTGCTCGGATTCGCGGCTCTGAAGATGCTCGCCACCGGCTGGGTGACGATCGGCCCGGGGATCACCCTGGCCGTCATTGCGGCGCTGATGGGAATTACCCTGGGAGCTTCCCTGCTCGCGCGCCCTGCCTGAGGCTGCCGTAGACCACCGGCGCCCTGGGATGATCGCCAAGGCGCGATATCCTGAGAGGCAATGGTGCGTGTGATTGAAAATTCGGTGATTGGCGTTCGGACCCCCTCTGCCGTCTATGACGTGGAGATTGGCGATGGGTTGTTGAATGGGGTGGGAGCGCGTCTGGATGCCCTGTTGGAAGGTGGGCTGCGGGCGGGCAGACAGCGAGCCTTTCTGGTGACTTCACCGGAGATTGACCGGCTCTGGGGAGGGCGGCTGGAAAGCGGCTTCCAGAATCTTGGCCTCCCCGGCCTTACCCGGCTGCTGGTTCCCGCCGGCGAGGAACACAAGCGCCTGACTACGGTCGAGCGATTGGCAGAGGAACTGGCCCAGCTAGGGGCGGACCGCGACTCCGTGCTGATTGCCTTGGGCGGAGGCGTGCTGGGCGACCTGACCGGCTTTCTGGCCGCCATCTACATGCGTGGAATTCGCTATGTTGGCGTGCCGACCACGCTTCTCGCCCAGGTGGACAGCTCCCTGGGTGGCAAGACAGGCGTCAATCTGGCAGCGGGAAAGAATCTGGCGGGGGCCTTTCATCACCCCATGGCGGTGTATGCGGATACGGCGACCCTGGCGACGCTGCCGGCCGCCGAGCTGAGAGCTGGATTGCAGGAGGCGGTCAAGGCCGGAATCATCCGCGATCGCACTCTCTTCGAGTTTCTGGAGAACCATAGAGACGCGGTCCTGGCCGGAAGCCCGGAGGCGCTGACCCGTGCGGTGGCGGCGAGTGTGCGCGTGAAGGCCGAGGTGGTCAGCGCGGACGAGCGCGAGGGCGGACTGCGCATGATCCTGAATCTCGGCCACACCCTGGGGCACGCCATTGAGGCCGCAACCGAATATCAACAACTCTTGCATGGAGAAGCCGTGGCCTGGGGAATGATCGCCGCCGTGAGGCTCGGGGCGCGCCGCGGAACGGTAACTGGGGCGGAGGCGGAGCGAATGGAACGTACAATTCGCGCCTATGGACCCCTGCGCGGCTTTACCGCTGAAGCCGAGCAACTGGTGGCTCTGACCGCCAGAGACAAGAAGAATCGCAGCGGAACCCGCTCGTTTGTGCTGCCGGTGGGCATTGGGGATGCAGTGGTGGTCAAGAATTTAACCGAGGCCGAACTGCTGCAGGCCGCCCAGGCTGTGGCGATGGAAGCAAAAGGGGTGAGTGCGTGAGTGAGCCGGTGATAGAAAAGTCTGTCACAGTGAACCCCGGAGCGCGGCCCCGTGGCGAGACCAGTGAAGCCGCCGCGGCCGAAAACGTACGCGACCTCTTTGACTCGATCGCTCCCCGCTACGATCTGCTCAATCATCTGCTCTCCATGGGGCTGGACCGGCGCTGGTGGAGACGGACAGCGCGGAGCTTTCGCACTGTCTTGGCGCGGCCCGAGACGCGGGTGCTCGATCTATGCTGCGGCACGGGAGATCTGACCGCGGCTCTGCTCCGGCTCCGTCCCAGGGGCGCGGAACCGATCACAGGATTGGACTTTTCCACGGCCATGCTTGATCGCGCGCGGAGCAAGTTTCGCGGCGCCAACGTGATCTGGGTGCAGGGAGACGCAATGCGCCTTCCCTATGCGGATGGCAGCTTTGATCTGCTGACCTCGGCGTTCGGCTTCAGAAATCTGACCAACTATGCCGACGGGCTGGCGGAGATCCACCGGGTGCTGGCCCCGGGAGGGCAGATCGGAATTTTGGAGGCAAATCAGCCGGACGGCCTGCGTGGATGGGGATACGGAATCTACTTTCACCATCTGCTGCCAATGTTGGGAGGAATGATCTCTGGCCGGCGAGAGGCCTACCGTTACCTGCCGGATTCCGTGATGCGGTTTCCCCGGCCGCCGCAGATGCTGGGGATGATGCGCGATGCCGGGTTTGAGCAGTGCGCCTGGGATGGGTACCTGCTGCAGACAGCAGGTCTCTACCGGGGAGTGAAGCAATAAGAGATTCTTCACCATGGCGGCGCAGTTTGGGCACGGTGCGTGTAGGCTGATGTGACGATGATGCGGAGAGCAGGCAACCACGGCTTGATCCATCTGGAGTCCACTGCGGCCAAGCTGTCTGCGGCGCAGGCGTCTGTTCTTGGAGCGGTGGGAATTACCTTGCTCAAGCTGCTCACCGGGCTCCTGACCGGTTCGCTGGGGATGCTGAG
>JAJZJJ010000732.1 GCA_021810175.1 Acidobacteriota bacterium
ACCTGGACCGAGCTGCCGGGCATGGACGGACAGTCTGTGCGGGCGCTGGTGCAGGCTCCGTCGAACCCGAATATTCTGGTGGCCGGCACGATTTCCGGGGTTTATCGCAGCGAGGATGGGGGCGCGCATTGGAAGGAAATCAGCCCTGCCGGCAGCGGACAGATCATCGAAGTGCAGTCAGTGGCGGTGGATCCCGTGAATCCCGATGTGATTTATGCGGGGACGTGGCATCTGCCCTGGAAGACTTCGGATGGAGGCAAGCATTGGGTCAACATTCGACGCGGGATCATCACGGACTCTGATATTTTCTCGATCCTCATCGATCCGAAGGCTCCGCAGACTCTGTACATGAGCGCGTGTTCGGGAATCTTCAAGACCTACAACGGTGGCGAGCTATTTCGCAAGGTGCAGGGTATTCCGACGACGGCGCGGAGGACGCGGGCGATCAAAGAGGATCCGCTGGACCGGCGCATCGTCTATGCGGGCACGACGGAAGGACTGTACAAGACGGTGAATGCGGGAGAGACATGGCGGCGCATGACGAATCCCTACATTGTGATCAATGACATTTACATCGATCCGCAAAATCCAGAGCGGGTGCTGATGGCGACCGATCATGGCGGTGTCCTGGCGAGCAACGACGGCGGAAAGACATTCACTACATCAAACCAGGGATTTTCCGGGCGGGAAGTGACATCGATCCTGCTGGACCGGAAGCATCCGGGGCGGATTTATGCCGGGGTGGTAAACGGGTGGCAGTACGGCGGCGTGTACGTGTCGGACGACAATGGCCGTACCTGGCAGCAGCAGAGCGAAGGCCTGGGCCGGCGGGATGTGTTTTCGCTGGCGGAGGCGAACGACGGAACGCTACTGGCTGGTACGGACCGTGGGATTTTCCGGTGGACTCCGAACGGATGGGTGCAGGACGGAAACGCGATTACCGAACACACTCGAATTGTGGAATACACGCGAAATGGGCGTTTGTTGCAGCGGACGGTGGTGGAGGATTCGCGTCCGGAGCGGATTGAAGGACGTGTCGGAGCGCTGCTGGCGGCCGGAAACGACTGGTTCGCATCGACTCCCGAGGGGGTTTATCGGAGTACGGATCATGGCCAGATGTGGCGTGGCCCGGTGCTGAGCGGCGCGAATTATTTCTACCTGGGTAAAGATGGGCCGGCTCTGCTGGCTTCGAACTTCCAGGTGGTGCGGCGATCGCTGGACGGCGGCAGGACGTGGATTCCGCTGAACCGGCCAGCAGGCTTGACGCAAATCACGGCGGTCACGGTGTCGCCGGGCGGCAAGATCTGGGTTGGTGGTCCGCAGGGTGTCTACTGGAGCGGCGATAACGGCCATGAATGGCACGCCATCCGCCGGCTGCCGACGAACCAGATTCGCAGCCTGGCATGGGACCCGGCTAAGCATCGCGTTGTGGTGACGTCGCGGATCACGAGCATCGTGTATGCGATCGATCCTGACACCCTGACGTGGAAGTGGTGGGACGCGGGCTGGAGACTGCACTCGTTGCATTCGGTCAACGGGAGGCTGCTGGCAGCTTCACCGACGAATGGCGTGATCCTGGAGCCGCAGCAGCCGGCAAACGGGAGCGCACTGGCAGAGATAAGGAGCCACTGACAGGATCGTGTGGACGCTGCGCACTGCGGAGCGGTCGGACTTCGATGCGCTCTACCAACTCGATCAGCAATGTTTTGAGCCCGGGATTGCCTATTCGCGGGTCGAGCTGATGGCCTTTCTTTCGCATCCGCACAGCTTATCGCTGCTGGCGGAGAGCACATCCGGGGCGCTGATCGGCTTCATCATTGCAGAAGTACGGCGCAAGGGAGAAATGCGCATCGGCCATATTGTGACGATCGACGTAGCCGAAGCGATGCGGCGCAAGGGGCTGGGGCGCGCCCTGATGTTTGCAGTCGAGAGACGGATGAGAGAGGTGGGGATTGCCCGGGTAAGGCTGGAGGTTGCGGCCGATAATCTGGGAGCGCAGGCATTTTACGAAGAGGAAGCATACGAGAGGATTGGCCGGATCCAAGGTTACTACCTGGGCCGGGTGGATGCCTTCGTGATGGAAAAGAAACTGGAGTGAGGCGGACGGCTGTTGGTGGATTGCTTCAGGAATGGAGTTGCGCGCGCAGCGCAGCTACCTTTTGTGGGTTCATGGGGCCGGAGGCCCGCCAGAGCACGTTTCCTCCGCGGTCTGTGAGCAGGATTACCACCTGGCGATCGCTGGGAATCTGAAGCTGTTTGCGGAAGCGGGTCTCGTTTAGATAAAGGGGTACGACGCGGGGCCAGAGCTGGGGGTCGGAGAAGTCGCTGCGCATGGCGGAGTTGTCCCACCAGCGGTAGAGCGGGTTTTTCTGCTGGGAGATGGGCAGCAGATAGTAGCTAAGGCCGCTGTCGAGCCGGCTGAGTGACTGGACTTCGGTGACCCAGCGGTTGATCTCAGGAGTCTGGTCAGCATCGAAGGAAAGCAGCAGGAGATTGCGTTATCCGGTGAATG
>JAJZJJ010000733.1 GCA_021810175.1 Acidobacteriota bacterium
GCGCGACCGCGATCACTCCGACGAGAACCGTGAAAGGACGCCTCAGAGCGCCATGTACGAGCCACATAATCAGTTCCCTCCGGAGGGTGCGCTGCGAGCAAGGTTGAGAAAAGGCGTCAGATCCCCATTGGCGGCCGAGAGCTCCGCCAGCGCCCGCCAGATGCGCAGCCGCGCCAGCGAGTCGTCTATCTCCGCCCGCGCCAGCAAGTCCTGCGCCTGGGCTACGTCCACGCTGGTCGCCAGCCCTGCCTTGAATCGCGCCGTTGCCTGAATCTCGCCCTGTCGCGAAGCCGACAGCTCAATGGGAGTGTTCTGCGCCACGCGCCGTGCTCCATCCAGCTGCGCCAGAGCCGCCTGCTGCTGCGCGGTCAGCGACTGCAGCGTCTGCGCATAGAGAGCCTCCGCGCCGCGGCGCTTTGCCACCTCCACCCGTTTGCGCTGGTGAATGGCGAATATCCCCGTCAGATCCATCTGCGCAGTCAATCCGGCTTCCCAGTTATAGGCCGTGAATGCGAGGCCGTCGAGGCCCGGTTGCGTGCTTCCGTCGGCGTTCTGCCCACTGCCCCGGGCCGAGAGAAGTGCTTCCGTCGTGAAGTGCGGATACCATGCGTGATTCAGCACGCGAATCCGCGCCTTTTCCTCTTCCACACGCCCCATCTGCACCAGCGCCGCCGGGTGCCGGCTGGCCGGCGCCACCGCCCATTCCTGGGCTGGAGGCATCCGCAAAAGCGCTCCCGGCCGGATCGCCACGTGATTCCCGGCCAGCCCCAGTACCTGCGCCAGGGCAATGCTGCCCAGCTCGGCGTCTTTCTCCGACAGGATCAGCTGCGTGCGAGCCGCCGCCAGCTCCGCATCGGCCCGCGAAGCATCCGCTCCCGGGCGCAGATGCGCATCCACCAGGGCGTGTACGGATCGCGCAAACACCGCGCGCCGATTCACATCCGACTGGAATGCGACCACTCGCTGCTCGTTCGCCAACAAGGCCAGCGAAGCCTCGGCCACCGCGGTGCTCACTCCCAGACGCGTCAGCGTTACCTGCCTGCCGGTGCGATCTTCCGTCTGCCTGGCCGAACGAATCTCGGCCCGTCGATAACCAAAATCGAATGGCTCCCACGAGAGCAGCACACCGGCGCCCGACGTCCAGAAGGGCCGGTTCGCATGCGGCGTGATGCTGCCCTGGGTGCCGGTAAGAATGTTCGGACTCTGCGGAAGCAGTACGCCCAGCACGCTCTCCCGCGAGCCGCGATCGATCTGCCACACGCCGTCCATGCGCGGCAGCAGGTCGGTTCGCGCCAGGCCCACTCCGGCTCGGGCCGCGTTGTACTTCTCCAGAGCAGCCTGTACCGCCGGATAATGCGCCAGCGCATAATCGACTGCCTCCGCAACGGTGAACTCCCGAACAGCCGGGCTGCCCGCCTGCTGGGCGTGCGCTGGGCTTCCGTGGAAACCAACAAAGAAAATGGCCAGTAGGGAAAGCAGCTTCTCCCTGCCGATGTGCATGTGACGCTAACCTCCGGCGGTGCTGTGCATAACCCTGCGTGCACCGCTGCTCGCTGCCGATCCGAGTGATGGACTCAGACGGAACCTTGCCCTGAATGGACTACACGAATTCTGCCGGGCTGCGAACGATCCGGCGGCGGGCCCGCGAGACACTGCTCCCCGGGGAAATCCGCGCACCGATGAATGCCGAAGCTCGACCCTACAGGTCAGGCTTGGCTTCCGATCGGAAAAATGTCGCAGTCAGGCGTTGCTGGAAAGGGAAGGATCAGCAGGCAGGCGGGGAGCGGCCGGGGCGGGCGAGGTGCAGCGCATGAGGTGGATCGACGTTGGCCGCGCTCAGGATGGTTCGCCGCCGCACCAGCGGAGCTATACCGGCTGAGACCGGCACGGCCTGCCGGCGTTCGTCCCGGCGGTGCGGAACGTTGTCGTCGTCGGAGTCGCTGGTTTGAACGGTCGGCCGCGACTGCCCGGCTTTGGCGGTTCTTGTGTGATGTTGGATTGCGCCGCGAAGAGAGGAGTGCGGCCGCAGAGCCGCCGAACCCTGCGTCTGGAAAGGCGCGGCGCCGTGGGAGGCGCCCAGAGCAAGTGCCGGAAAAAACAGCCAGAACAGGATGGACAGGCTTCGCAGGTAAGAACTCCGACTGGAACTTATAGTACCCGGGAATAGATCGGCGCGGTTAGAAATCTTTTCCGAGGGCATTACCGGAGACCGCTCCGACGCGACCATGGCCATCCGGAACCCGCTACCGCCGGCGAACCCAGCGCATCAGGCCGTAAACCGCGGCCGGGGAAGAGAGCCGATCTTCTCCTTTGTGGCATGCTCGGGTCCTGCGCCTCACCATTCCGTCCATCACGGAAAACTGGAAACATAACTTGTGTGCTAGCCCTATTTTCCGATGCAGAAGCTTGAGAATATCTGGTTCAAAATATCATCGGCGGTGGTTTCGCCGGTCAGGCTGTCCAGAGAACGGAGGGCTGCGTAAAGGTCGAGCAGGATCATCTCGTGCGG
>JAJZJJ010000734.1 GCA_021810175.1 Acidobacteriota bacterium
AGCACGGCTCACACCGCAACCTTCACCGTGACCAACACCGGCCACCGCGCCGGCACGGAAGTCGCGCAGCTCTACGCCGTGCTGCCCGCCTCCACTGGCGAGAACACCTTCCGCCGTCTGATCGGATGGGACCGCGTCGAGCTGAACCCCGGCCAGTCCAAAACCGTCACGGTTCCCATGAACCCGCTCACCCTGTCCATCTTCAATGTGCAGAAGAACGCCTTCACCATGGTTCCCGGCAGCTACCAGATCCTCGCAGGTTCCTCCTCCGCGGATCTGCCGCTGCACGCCACCATGAACATCGCCCAGGAAATCCTGCCCGGCGGAGGCCGCGCCTCCACCGATATCCACTAAACCCCTCGGGCGGATTCATCCGCCCACAGCAGCAGCAGCAAAAAAGGCTCCGCATCCCCTCGGGTGCGGAGCCTTTCCCTGTCCGGAGCAACTGGTTGTCATGCCGGCTCCGGAAGCAGCACCGATTGCCATGCCTCTTCCGTCCCGCCCGATTCGGCTGGCTGCCACTTCAGTGGGTTCTTCGATTATCGGCCGGGAAACAGAGCCGGCGACCCCGAAGGATTCGCTCCCCCGCCCGGCGTCATTCCCTGCACCGCACTCGGCGCCGCGCTCACCGGAGGCGGCGCCATCACCTTCTCCGCCGCCTGATTCAGCTCCACCTTGCCGGAGAAAATCGCGTTCTCCTCCACCGAGAGCCTTCCCGCATGAATGTCGCCCGTAACGTTGCAGCCTGCGCGCAGTTCCACCCGGCCAGCGGCCCGGATGTCGCCCACCAGCGTGCCCTGCACCACCACGTCGCGCGCTGTGATGTTGGCCTGGATGCGCGCATTGGTGCCCACCGTCAGCCGGCTTTCGTGCAGACCGATGGTGCCTTCCACCATGCCTTCCACCAGCAGGTCCTCGTTGCCAATCACTTCGCCCCTCACCTGCACAGATTTCCCGATCACAGCCGCTACTTCCGTCGGTGGCATAGACTGCTCCCTCAATATTTTCCGTTGCGCTTTGCTCGAACTATACGCAACCGGCAATACCCGCTGCAACCGTTTTGCTCAGGCGTCGCTCCCGCAGAGCCGGACGGCGGCAGATCCGGCCGTTAATCCTCCAGCCCCTCCACCTGCGTCCTCCCCCGGTCTTCCATCTCCGGACGCTCCCACCGCTGGCGGCTCCATGCGGAACTGCCGAAGATGGCGCCCTCGCCGGCGGATAGCTCCATGCCCCGCTCCAGATCTTCCGGTTTGAACATTCGCATTCCGTTCCTTCCCGTGTCCTTCATCCTGTACATGGCGGCGTCCGCCGCGTGGAGCAGTTCGTTGGGGGTGTTCCCATGTTCGGGAAAGAGGCTCACACCCACGCTCAGCGTAATTTCGATTTTCTTTCCCCCGACATCCACCGGGCGCGACGCGTTCTCGATCAGCTTCCTGCCGCACAGCCGCACATCCTCCATGCCGCGCACGCTCGGCAGCACCACCACAAACTCGTCTCCGCCCAGCCGCGCCACCAGATCCGAATCCCGCACAGCCGCCCGCAGCCGCGCCCCCACCGCGGCCAGCACCGTATCGCCGCTCGCGTGGCCCAGCGTGTCGTTGATCCGCTTGAAGAAGTCCACATCCACCATAAAGACCGCCAGCGGATGCGGATCGGCCGCCGCCGCCACAATCGCTTTGTGCAGGCTCTCCAGCAGCAGCGCACGGTTCGGCAGCCCCGTCAGCGAATCGTGATGCGCCAGATAGTTCACGTGGTCGGTCAGCCGCTTCCGCTCCGTCACATCGCGGCTGGTGATCGCAATGCCGTTTCCCAGCTTCACCACCTGCACGTTCAGCCAGGTGGAGCGGATCATCTCGTCGTCCAGAAAAACCTCGCAGGTGTAGGGCACGCCCGTGCGCACCACCTCGCGGTACTTCTCGATCAGCCCGGAGCGAATCATGAACGGGCGCACTTCCGTCAGGATTTTCCCTTTCAGCTCTTCCCGGCTCCTGCCCAGCCGCCGCTCCGCGTTGGGATTGACGTAGTTGAACCGGAAATCCACAATCTGCCCGGTCTTGTCTGCAACGCCGTCGAAGATGTAGAAGTCGTCCAGCGTGTTTTCCGCGGCCGCCAGAAACCGCTCGTGCTCCCTCTCCTCATTCTTCAGGATGACACTGCGTAGTCGCGGCATTGCCGCCAGAACGCACAGCGTGACCGCCCACTGCACCCAGACGCCGCGCCACAGCACTACCGTGGACCCGCCCAGATGCAGAACGTGCGTGGACAGCGTTTCGCCCACAGCTTCCGTAACAAACAGGCTGAGAAATCCAAGCGCCAGGGGCCGCGTGATGCTGCCCGAACCTTCTTCCCGCTCCGTCAGAGCGGTTCTGCCCAGCGTCCAGAGGCCAGCCGCGCCCACCGCGCACAGGCTTGCCATGCCCGCGCTCCACGGTTCCCGGCTCCGCCACAACACTCCGGTGATCAGAATCGCGAGCGACGTCGGCGCATAGATCAGCAGTGTGAAGGAG
>JAJZJJ010000016.1 GCA_021810175.1 Acidobacteriota bacterium
AATCAATTGGCATATCGCCAATCTCATCCAGAAACACCGTGCCGCCCTCAGCCGCCACCAGCAGCCCGTCGCGCGCCCGCGTCGCCCCGGTAAACGCGCCCTTCACATGCCCAAACATCTCGCTCTCCATCAGCGTCGGCACAATCGAGCTGCAGTCCACCGGCAGAAACGGCTTGTTCGCGTACATCCCATGCGCGTGGATCGCCCTCGCCACCAGTTCCTTGCCCGTACCGCTCTCGCCCAGGATCAGCACCGGATGCGTCGTCTGCGCCACCTTCGACAGAATCCGGTACAGCTTCTCCATCGCCGGGCTCTGCCCCACAATATTCGCCATGCCGCTCTGCAACCGCAGCTTTTCGCGAAGCCCGCGGCTCGCTGCGTTCATCGTGTGGTGCCGCGCCAGCCGCTCCAGCACCGTCGCCAGTTCCTCCAGTGAAAAGGGTTTGATCAGGTAATCATGCGCCCCGGCCCGCATCGCTTCCACGGCCGCGGACACGCTCGAAACCGCCGCCATCACCACAATCGCAGTCTCCGGATACAGCGCCCGCAGCCTCTCCAGCAGGTCAAATCCAGGCCCCATCGCGGCGCGCTGGTCCACCAGCACCATGTCCACGCTGTTGCTCTCAATCAGTCCCCGCGCCGCTTCCAGATACTCCACGCCGTGCGCCGCAAAACCATGGCTCTCGGCGATCTCGCAGCAGGCCCTGCGAATCGCGGCGTCCTCGTCCACCACCAGCACATGCAGCCGACCGGCAACTCCCTCCAACGCTGGATAACTCCCCGTGCTCTCACTCATAGGATTTGTTCCCCATCCTCGCATCATGCGCGGCCCCCTTCACCATCAAATCGTCTCCGAGAGACCCATGGCCGCATTACGTTCGTAAGTGGAATGTCCATTTCAAACCGCGCCCCCCGCGCGCTGGGAGCCAGCACCAGTGCGCCGCCCGCCATCTCCACCAGTTCTCTCGCCACTGCCAGCCCCAGACCCCGACCGGTATCCAGCCGGCACCACGCACGATCTTCCCAGGCTGCGTCAAGCACCGGCTGCTTCGTGCTGAAGCCCGGCTCGAAGAGATGCTGCGCCAGTTCCGCCGGCACCCCCGGCCCATCATCCTGCACGCTGATCGTCACGGCATCTGCGTCCTGCCGTCCCTGCCCGCTCACTGCAAAACTCTGCCCCCCGGCCATCTGTGCGGTAATGCGAACTCGCCCTCTCTCACGCAGCGCCTCGCTCGCATTCTTCACCAGGTTCACCAGCACCCGCGCCAGGTCTTCAGCAGGAATCGCCAGGCACCCCCAGCACGGTGCGCACTCCACATCCAGATGCACCCCCGGACCGGCCACTCTCCGCAGCATGCTTTCCATATTTCCCAGCACTTCGGCCACGCGTCCGTGCCCGGCCTCGCTCGTCATCGACCATCGCGACCGGAACCCCGCGCGGCTTTCCGTCGATCGCCCAACATGTCGCAGCAGCCCGATCGCCGCATCCGCCACAGACCTTACCTCGCTCGCCAGGTACTCATGTCCCGGCGTCAAAACTCCCGGCTGCGCCATGACCTCCGCACACAGCTCCAGCGAAGCCATCACGTTGCGCAGATCATGCGCCAGGCCCACCAGATCTCTCGCCACTCCCCGTGGTACTGCCCGGCTCCTCGCCGGATGCGTCATCGTTTCCCCCATCCCTTCAACCTCCCACGAACCTTCTCTTCGGAAGCCGTTCGCTTTTGGCATCCACAAGTGCAGCCCACGTACCATTTCCGAACCAATCTTCTATCTCACACACTTCAATCCACTTACCTCCTTCTCCCCACCTCTACTCATTCATCGCGCTCTCCCCTCTTTTGTCCCGAATTGGAACAAATCCACCCCAGTCGCAGCACAACACATTCCTTATCAGTCACTTACCCAATTCCTCCCGTTTTGAAACCGCCGCTCGCCTCTCCCGTTTCAGAACCTTCGCACCTCGCCACCCCGCCGCCCCCTGCCTGCCCGTACAATGTGGCCAATGACACAGACCGCTTTCTTCCGCCCCTCCGGCCGCCAGCCGGACCAGATGCGCTCCATCCGCCTCACCCCCGGCTATTCCTCCATGCCCGAGGGCTCCGTCCTCATCGAAGTCGGACACACCCGGGTCCTCTGCAACGCAACCATCGAGCAAGGCGTTCCCGTCTGGCTCCGCAACAGCGGCCGCGGCTGGGTCACCGCCGAATACGGCATGCTTCCACGCGCCACCCTCACCCGCACCCCGCGCGAATCCGAACGCGGCAAAATCGGTGGCCGCACCCACGAAATCCAGCGTCTCATCGGCCGCTCGCTCCGCTCCGTCGTCGACATGCAGGCCCTCGGCGAGCGCACCGTCATCCTCGACTGCGACGTCCTCCAGGCCGACGGAGGTACCCGCACCGCAGCCATCACCGGCGCCTGCGCCGCACTCGCCATCGCCCTCAATCGTCTCACCGCCGCCGGAACCCTCAAGTCCCCGCCCCTCCGCCAGCTCGTCGCCGCGACCAGCGTCGGCATCGTCGAGGGTGCCACCCTCCTCGACCTCGCCTACGAAGAAGACTCGCAGGCCGAAGTCGACATGAATCTCGTCATGACCGAGGACGGCGGCCTCGTCGAAGTCCAGGCCACCGCCGAACGCCAGGCCTTCCCACGCCGTCGCCTGCTCGAAATGATGGACATCGCCGAGCACGGCATCCAGCAGCTCTTCGTTCTGCAGCGCGAGGCTATCGCCGCCGCGCAATAGCAGCGGCCCTTACTTTGGCCTCTTTTTGCGCGATTCCGGCCAAAACGTGCGCCCGCGCACATTCACGTGACGGTCGAATGCAATAGAATTTGAAGTGGCGCCTTTCGTGCTCTTTTTGCGTCAGGCGAGCTTGCGAACAGCCGTGAGCAGCCCCAGTTTTCACTTGTTCCATGTAGAACATTCCAGGAGGTTTTTTCCATGCCAATCACGTTGACGCCCGGCAAACTGGCCGGTCTCAAAGCCGTTTCCACGCCGGAAGGTATCATCGCCGCTGCCGCCATGGACCAGCGCGGCTCGCTCAAGAAATCGCTCGCCAAGGAAGCCGGTCAGGCCGATCTGCCCGATCAGGCGCTCATCGAGTTCAAGGAACTCGTCACCGAAGTCCTCACCAGGCATGCCTCGGCCATCCTGCTCGATCCCGAGTACGGCCTTCCCGCCGCCAAGCGCCGCAACGGCAAGGGCCTCCTGCTGGCCTATGAGAAGACCGGCTACGACGCCGCCTTGCCCGGCCGCCTGCCCGACCTGCTCGACGTCTGGAGCGTTCGCCGCCTCAAGGAAGCCGGCGCCGACTGCATCAAGATCCTCCTCTACTACACCCCCTACGAAAAGACCGCCATCAACGACCACAAGCACGCCTGGGTCGAGCGCATCGGCGACGAGTGCCGCGCGCATGATATCCCGTTCTTCCTCGAGACCGTCGGCTATGCCGTCCATGGCGAAGACGAGAAGAGCCTCGAGTACGCCAGACGCAAGCCCGATGTCGTGACCGGTTCCATGGAAGAATTCGGCAAGGATCGCTACGGCGTCGACGTCCTCAAGGTCGAAGTCCCCATCCAGATGGAGTTCGTCGAAGGCACCAAGGCCTTCAAGGGCACCAGGGCCTACACCCGCGCCGAGGCGCTCGAGCACTTCCGCACCGCCGCCTCCTCCACGCACAAGCCTTTCATCTATCTCTCCGCCGGCGTTTCCAACCCTGTCTTCATTGAGACCCTCGAACTCGCCGCCGAAGCCGGAACCAGCTTCAACGGCGTCCTCTGCGGCCGCGCCACCTGGAAGGACGGCATCGCCGTCTATGCCAAGCAGGGTGCCAAGGCCTTCAAGGAGTGGCTCGAAACCACCGGCGTCGAAAACATCACCAACGTCAACAACGCCCTCAAGGCCGCCCAGTCCTGGCACAAGAAGGTCAACCCCAACGGGTAAGATCGCAACTCACCTAGTTACAGAAAAAGCGCCGCCCCCAAAGCGGCGCTTTCCCTTTTCTCGCAAACTCCTACACCTCCGCCCTCTCATTCGGCAACAGATGCACCCTCCTGCTCTTCTGCCCCGGCACCGCCACCGTCAAATCCACCGCGGTCTCCGCCGTTCCCACCGCCGCCATCAGCTTGCCTTCGCGATCCGTAATCAGCCGCCCCGTCCCGCACACTGTTGCCAGCTTTTTTCCATGTAACGTCAGTTCCGCAACGTCCTTGCGATACTCCAGCAGCGCGGTCCCGCGCCCCGTCTTCTGCGAAAACTCCGTCCGTTCCCCCTCAGGCGCCCGTACATTCCACTCCAGCGTCTCGCCCACCGCGCGAACCCCATGCAGCCGCCACAAAAAATCCACAAAGACCAGCGCCGCCGGAGAATACCCGCCCGGATCCGGCAGCGTAAAATCCCCCGTCAACGGATCCATCTGCTGCCGGAACTCGATATGCCGCGTAATCGCCTCGATCCACCGCCCCATCATCCACGCCAGTTCCGCAGGCTTGTCGTAATGCTCCATCCATCGCGGAGCACGCAGTGCCGTCAGCGCCTGCGACGCTCCACCCCAGGAATTTCGCGGAATCGGCCTCACAAACTCCGGATCGTCCAGCGCGATCGACGGCATCGGATACGGCGCCCAGAACGCCTTCTTGTTATGTAACTGTTTCGCGTACATATTCTCGAAAATCCCCTGACTCGCCACATGCTCGCCCATCACCCGCATGTTCGCCACGCTCAGCACGCGCACAAACCTGTCATTCGTATCCACGTCGTAAAACGCGCCGTCCTTCGCGCAGTACAGCCGCTCCACGATCAGCCTTCCAATCCCATGCGCCGATTCTTCCCACTGGTCAGCCTCGGCATTCTTGCCCAGCGCCCTCGCGATCGCCGCCAGCGCCACCCGCCCGCCATATGCCGATGCGGAAAGATCCGGGCACAGCCGCGGCATCCCCTTGGCCTTCGGGCACCACCGCGCATCTTTGTCCATGCACTGATTCGGTATGCCTCTCCACCGCGGGCTATTATCCTGCCCCGTATCAAATGTGCAGAACGCTTCAATCAATCCCGTCCCGCGCGTATTCCGATATTTCATCAGGAAAGCATCGTAGCGGCTCCATGCCTGATACGCCTGCTCCATCAGCGCCTCGTCGCCGGTCTCCCGCGCCAGCTCGTACGCAGTCGCCGCAATCGGAACCACCAGTTGCAGTTGGCTGTACTCCACTCCGGTGGTCTTCACCGCGCACGGAAGCAGGCCATCCGCCCGCTGCAGATCGAAGAATACCGTGTGATTATTCCGCGCAATCTCCGGTCGAAAGCGGCTGTACACCAGCCCCTCCTGTGGAGCGCCCTCCAGCCAGACACCGTGATAAACGCTGCCTTCCGTCAACACGGGCTTGCTGTAATTTGGCAGCGTCATCACGTTGCCGGCCAGCGCCGCAATCGCAGCTTTCCACGTCATCGACAGCACGGGATCGTCGCTCTTGAAGCTCGACCGCGTCTCGAATGCCTCCGCGCCGGCAGCCCGGGACTCCCCGCGTAGCCAGCCGGACGCGCCCATCAGCCCAACAGCTGCCGCCGCACTCTGCTTCAGGAAAGCCCTGCGCTGCATCATCCGCCCCAGCATCTCGAAACCACCCGTGACCGATCTTTCATCTCCCGAAAATCAACTCTTCGGCATCACCGGTAGTTCCAGATGCGATTGCGCAAAGATATGAATCGTCGCCGCTTTGTAGTCCCCCGGCTTTGCCTTCATGATGTTCGGCACAAATGTCTGCGGATTCCTGTCATATAGCGGAAACCACGAGCTCTGCACCTGCACCATGATCCGGTGCCCCTTCAAAAACACGTGGTCTGTCCCGCGCAGGCTGAAGCGATACTTCTCTTCCTTGCCCGCAGGAATCGCCTCCGGATGTGCAAAGCTCTTCCAGTACCGCCCACGAAAAATCTGCTCCACAATCATCAGCTCGTACCCGGCCATGTGCGTCGCCTCGTTCGGATCATCCGGCGGTGCGCCCGCATTTGGCTTATCCGGATACACGTCGATCAGCTTCACCACCCAGTCGCCATCCGTCCCCGAGGTCGACGCAAACAGATCCGCATACACATCTCCTGTCACCGTCAAATTGTGCTTGAGCGGAGGAGTCTCAAACGTCGCAATGTCGCTCCTGTGACCCAGAAAACGCTGGTCCTGCGCCAGCCACGTATACCAGTGCGAGCCGGGCGCATACGTCGCCGTAATCGGCCCCTTGCGGTACGGCACCGGGTCCGCCGGATTCGACACATACGCTGTAAACGCCTTCGGATTCTCCGGCTTGGCAAAGCTCAACCCGCCGTTCGCCTCCAGGTACAGATCCTCCATCTTCGCGGACTTCGGCGGCCACTGGCTGTAGCGCTCCCATTTGTCCGTCCCCGTGCGAAATGTAACTGTGTTCTGCACATTCCATCCCGGCTGCCCCTTCAGGTAGTAGGCAAAGAACGGCGCCTCGAGATGCTCGCGGTAATAATCCCCCGTAGCCGCGCCAAAATCCAGAGCGCCCAGGTGCCGCGTCGTCTGCACCCACTGCCCGTGGTACCACGGCCCCAGCACCAGGTACACGCGATGCTTCTTGCTATAGGGTTCGTTATGCTTTTCCAGCACCGCATACTCTTCCTGCGGACCCCACATGTCTTCCTGGTCCCACCATCCGCCCACTTCCAGTGTCGGAACCGTCACGCTCGTCAGGTGGTATTCCACCGCGCGCTTCCGCCAATAACTGTCGTACGCAGGATGGTTCAAAAATGCCTTCCACGTCGGCAGCATCCCCACGCCCGACTTCTTCACCGCGCCCGCAAACGATCCCGCCTGCAGAAAGTAGTCATATGCGTCTTCTTTCAACGTTCCGAACTGGTTCGTCTTCCCGCTCTCCATCCCCAGTGCATAATCGTAACCGTAACTCTGACGAAACGCCCCGTAGTGAAAAAAATCGTCCCCCATCCACACATCCGTCATCGGCGCCTGCGGAGAAATCGCCTTCACCGCCGGATTCGGATCGATCCCCGCCTCCATCGCTAGAAATCCGTCATACGAGATCCCCAGTACGCCCACGCGTCCGTTGTTATCCGGAACATGCTTCACCAGCCATGCCACCGTGTCATAGGCATCCGTTGTCTCGTCCACCGCCTTCCGGCTGCCATGCTTCACCTGGGGCCGCATCATCACAAACTTGCCCTGCGACTCATACCGCCCCCGGATATCCTCCAGCACAAAGATGTACCCGCTCTGCGCCAGCGCCGTGTAACGCTCGTTGATGTAATTCGAGCTTGCTTCGTCCACCCCGTACGGCGTCCGGTTCAGCAGAATCGGCAGCGGTTTCGTCGTGTCCGTGGGCCGCAGAATCACCGCGTGCAGCTTCACCCCATCCCGCATCGGGATCATCACATCCTGACGCGAATAATGCCGGAAGTGGTTATGCTCCGGATGATCGCTGATCTTCATGGCCATCTCCGGCTTGCTTCCGCTCAGCAGCGTAAAGCCCGTAACCTTCCCGCGCGTGTCCTGCTCGAAAACCAGGCGCAACCCACCACCCGCGGAGCTGAACCCGCCCCTGTTATCCTCCGCCAGCTTCGTCGCCGGGGTGCGCCGTCCTTCGAGTGTCAGTTGATCGCCGTTCGCAAATATCGACCACACAATCTCCGGCTCGCGCTCAAAGCTGTACTGCCCCGCATAGCGCCCAAGTTCTGCCGTCGCGGCCATTTCCTTTGCCGAAACCTGCGCCGCTACCGGCGCCGAGCCCCATGAAATCAGAACAGCCATCAGCAGCAACGGCATAACCCTGTCAACTCTCACGCAACAAAATCCTCCTGGCAGCACGTGGCCTGATTCTACCTGCTCGCAAACAAAAAAGGCCGCATCTACTCGATGCGGCCTTTTGTCACTCTTTCAGTTGCTTATTGCACCACCGTCGTGATGGTGATGGTGTGCACCTGCGACGTGGCTTGCGCGTCGCCCGTCACCACCACCTGGTAGCTGCCCGGAGCAATCGACCCATTGCCCGTGATCGTCGCCTTCACGGGAACCGTCACATTCGGCCCGTTGCTCGTGCTGGTGCCGCCGCTGTTGCCCGAACTCACCGTGGTGCCGCCGCTGCCGGAACCGCCGCTTCCGCCGCCAAATCCGCTGCCGCCAACGCTGCTGCTGCTCCCGCCGCCGCAGCCCATCAGCCCAAAGCCCGCGATGGCAAACACCAGCAGCAGACCCAGCATCATCCGCCAGTTGCGCTTCCGCGCCGGGACCCCAAGCAGGAACAGGCAACCCAGCGCCATGCCGCCGCCGGAACCAAACAGCATCAGCTTATGCAACTCGCTGATCGGGCCCGTCGTGATCGTGGTGGAACTCGTCAGATTCACCGAAGACTGATCCAGCGTGCAGTTCAGCCCCGTCGGCGCCGTACAAGTCAACCCAACCGTTCCGCTGAACCCGTTCACTGACGTCAGGTTCACCGTGTCCGTCACCGACCCGCTCGCCGAGATCGGCACCAGCGGCATCTCCGCCACCAGCGAAAAGTCGCTCAGCGGATTCGACAGATTCAGCACCGTCGACGAAGGCGCATAGTTCGTATCGCCCCCGTAATACACCGTCAGGTAGTTGTTGCCCTGCACCAGATCAGAACTATTTACCTGACACGTCAGGGTCACCACGTCCCCTGAGGTGCTCGGCGAACAAAGACCCGACGCCTGTGACAGCGATCCACTGAACAGCGCCGAATCCTGCAGCGTCAAGCCACTCCCCGAACTGCTGGGGGCCAGCAGGCCCGCATAGAAGTACACCGTCCCCGTCGGGGCCGGACTCCCGCTCTGCCCGGTCACCGTCGCCGTCACCGTGATCGGCGTGGTCGTCGTTGACGAGGTCGCGCTGGACTTCGCTGCAATCGTCGAAGCCGACTTGGTCGAAGGAGCGCCCTCCGTAAACGAGATCGGCGTCTGTGTGCTGGTGCTGTTGTAATTGCTGTCGCCACCGTAGCTCACCGTCAGGTTATAAGTCCCCGTCGCCGCCGTCCCCGGAATGATGATATTTGCAACCGCTGACGTATTCCCGTACGTCGGGTCCGCCGTCGAGCCCAGCGTCGCGCTCGCCGTCGTGCCGCTCGGCAAACCCGATACCGTTACGGTTCCGGTCGGCGCCACTCCGATGCCCGGCGAAGCCAGCATCACCGTCAGTACAAAATTCTGCCCTTGGCTGCCTCCGCTGGTCGGCGCCGTCACCAGGATCGTCGGCGTCGCCTTCGTCACCGTGATATTCACCGCCGATCCCGTTGACGCCTTATAGCTTTGGTCGCCCGAGTAGCCCGCTGTAATCGAGTGCGTACCCACCGTAAGCGCCGGCGTCACATACTCGGCCGTGCCCTCCGAATCAATCACAGCCGTGTTCAGCGCCGTGCTCCCATCCGTAAAGGTCACCGTTCCTGTCGCCGGCGTCTGCAGATTCGTCTTGCAGCTGCTCGGTGGAGTCGAAGGCGAAACGCACGTGTTGTAGTAGGTGGACCCGTACGGCTCCGCATCAAAGAACACCTGCTGGCCATAGGAAATGGATGCCCCATTCACGTTCACCTGGCTTCCGCTGCTGTTGTACCGGAACGCCTGGAACAGCAACGTGCTCGGCTCAGGATTCACCGTAATCTGCACCGGATTCGAACTGGACGCCGCATTCTTCGTGTCGCCCGAGTACTGCGCCCATACGTTATAGGTGCCGCCCGGCAAAGACGTAATCGACCCGCTGAACCCTCCGCTGCTGTTCAATGCAAACGTCGTCTGCCCCTGCTGCCCTGGCTCTGTGCTGCTCGTCTCAATCGCCACATCCCCGGTCGGTGTCGTTCCTGTGCTTCCCGTATAAGCCACCGTGCCGGTGAACGTCACGGAGCTGCCGTGCGTAATGCTCGTTCCCGCCGTCGGCGAAGTCATCGTCACCCCGGTCGGCGCAAACGTCACGTTGCCCCAATCGGCGATCAGGTTCGTCGCATTCACTGAGCCCAGTCCCGTTGCCCGGTCATAACCAGCCACCGCGTCGTAGGCCGGTGTCGTCCCCGTACCGAGCTGCCCCTCCGATACCGTTGCGCCGCTCGAAGTCGTCACGCTGATCGGGTTGCTCACGGAAATACAGTCCACCGGCGTCACCGTCGTCGTCGTTCCCGTGCTGCTGGTGCTGATGTAGCTGTTGATATTGCACGGAACACTGTTCGTGCCTTGCGCAACATCGTGAAATGCTGTCGGATCCTGAGTCGCCAGCGGATACAGCACAACATCCGCCTGGCCCTGCGGTCCGTATTTCTGGTTCACCAGCGCCATGATGCCCGCAAATGCAGGCGCCGCTGCTGAAGTCCCACCCACTCCCGTAATCTGCACCGCACTGCCGCTGGCCGGACTCTGGCAATCTCCATCCTCGGCGCAAATCGGATAGAAGCTGTAGTTCACCCCATCCGCCGCAAACAGTGAAACGTCAGGAATATCACGCACGCCGTCCGCCGGAACTCCCGCCCCCGACTGCCATGTCGGCTTCGGATACCCGCCCGCGCACGCCGAATACGAACCCGTGGTGGTGTTCACGGTCCCGGTCGCGCAGCTGCTCGCGCCCCCGCTCCCGGCGCCAATCGTGGTTTGCTTCAGAATGTTGTAGTAATTCAGGATGTCATCGCCGTACTGGCTGTCATTCCACGCCTGTTCCGGAATGTACCCCTTGATCGAAACCTGCGGCGTGGTAGACGTCGTCGTATTCCAGTACGTTCCAAGCTGGCTCGTGATCGCCGTCGAAGACCCCGAATTCCACTCGCTGTAGTAAAAATCCGTGCCGCCCACCGCCACGTCATACGGCGTTGAGGCCAGCCCGCTCACCGCCAGTCCCTGCGTCGCGAACTGCGCACTGGAACTGTCGCATCCCGCCGAGCCGCTGTCGCCGGTCGAAACCACGACCGTAATACCTTCCGCCGCCGCCTGCTCCCACAATTGATTGATGAACTGGTTCGATGACCCCAGCTGCTGCTCGCACAGGCCGAAGCTCAGGCTCATCACCGGCGCCAGATCGCTGTACACTGCATGCTCCGCAGCAAGGATCAGCCCGTTCTCTGACGCCGTATCCGCCGCAATTACCAGGTCGATCGTCGCGTCCGGAGCCACCGCTCCTGCTTCTTCCACATCCAGGTACGCCTCAATCGACGCGTAATTCGGCCCATCCGGATTATTAATTCCGTCAATCCCCGGATCATTGCCAACAATAATTACGTGCGGCGGATTCGCCGGCAATCCAAAGATGCTCCGGAACGAATTCACCAGGCTCACATTGATGTTCGCCTCGTTGATAATCGCAATTGTCTGCCCAGCACCCGTGTATTGCGTCCCGCTATACCCGGCATTCAACGCTGTATTCGGCAGGTTGTACTCCACGCCGAAATCCTGCGGGCTCACTGCGAAAACCTCGCTGTTGCTGCCCTCCGGATACGTCCAGTTCGCCGTCGTCTTGTGCGTCTCGGGATTGTATGTCGCCTGCCCCAGCACCCGGCTGTCCCGGTGCACCGGGAAGTTATTCAGCGCCACAAACCCCTGCACCACCGGTGCCAGCGCCGCCGGAATCTGCGGGTTGTTCGCCACCGCGTCGTACATCTTCCCGTTCACCTGGTAGCGGTGAAACTGTGCACCGAAGGTGTGCGCCACCTGCGCCACCGATCCGTTGAACTCAATCGTCAGGCTGCCCGGATTCACCTTCACCCCGTTGAATCCCTGCGACTGCAGCCACGACTCAATCTTTGAAAGGTCCTGGCTCGACGGCCCGAACTTCGCCCCGAACTCAGCCGGCGTCAGCCATTTGTGATACTGCGGGCTGCCCGGCGTGTTCTGCTCCTGGATCAGCGACCGCAACGCCGCTTCCTGCGCCGCGCTCCGCTTCAGCACAAGGTGCATGCGGTCCACCTGCATGCTCGCCGGCGCAATTCCCCTGTCGTTGGCCGCGTTCGCCAGCGGATTCACCATCCCGTGCAGCGTCACCCTGAAGTTGTTGTCAATCGTCTGGGTAATCCGGTTCGGCACCACTGGCGCCATCGTCTGCGCGTAAAGCGCGGCAGAGAACAGGGACGCCGCAAACACTGCTGCCACGGCACGGAGGGTAAAGGTGCGGATGCGATTCGGTATCATGACCAATCCTGTCGAAAAATCTTTCAGTCGAACGCCGGAGGCGCTTCTCCGGCTACGGCGCATTCTGGCGGTGCGTGATGCAATTCAGGAACTGGCCGGTGATGCTGCATCTATGGTCTCACCATGCCGTCGTCTTTGCACAGCGGGCAACACAACCACGTCACTCGCAGTTGGCTCGTTTGTATGACACCCGGTATCCCCTGTCAAGCGGGCGCTACCGGCCCCTCAAAACACATGGCAGCAAATTCCTGCTGCGGCTTCCTAGACGCAAATTGCTCAACAAAAGTTGCTATTGCCGTCCATATCTTCATGCTTCCGTCATGGTCCCTGAATGCAAATCCAATGCCTTACGCACGATCTAAAGAATGTACCGCCCCTTCCCAATCACCGCCGCTGCCACCTTCCGGCTCAGCGCCACTCCATTTGCCGGCTCATGCTTCGCCAGCCGTCGCAGAATCGCCAGTTGTGTCCGCAGTGCATCCCCCTCCGCCGCCGCGCCCACCACCTGCCGCGCCGAGGAAACAATCCGCTCAAACGCCGTTTCTGCATAAATCTGGGTCATCGCTTCGGCCATCGCCACACGGTCCGCCTTGTCGCCCGCCTGCCGCATCTTCCGTGCCCGCAGCAGTGCAGACTCCAGCGCGTAAACCTCCATCACCATCTCGGCAATCGCCGCCATTACTTCCTGTTCCTCGGCCAGCGCCGTCATGTACTTCTGGCTCGCCACGCCCGCCGCAAACAGCGCCAGCTTTTTCCCATTCGCCAGCATCTTCGCCTCGCGTGCTAGCGTATCTTCCCCACCGTCCATCTCGCCCGCCAGCGACGGCGCACCCATCACCTCATCCATCAGTGTCTTGATCGCCGGCAGCAGCGCCAGTTGCCCGCTCATCGCGCGCTTCATCAGAAAGCCGGTAATAATCAGCCGGTTGATCTCGTTCGTTCCCTCAAAAATCCGGTTGATCCGCGCATCCCGCCAAGCCCGTTCCGCCGGATAATCCTCCACATATCCATACCCGCCCAGAATCTGCACACCGTGGTCGGTCACCATACCCAGCATCTCCGACGCCCACACCTTCAGCACCGAGCACTCCACCGCAAACTCCTCGATACGCTTCTGAATCTCCCGCGCGTCCCCCGCCTTGTCCGCCGGAATCTCACCCAGCGAGCGGTCAATCGCCCCCACCGTCCGGTAACACATCGTCTCGCCCACGTATATCCGCGCCGCCGCATCCGCAATCTTCTGCTGGATCAGCCCAAACTCCGCAATGCTCTTCCCGAACGCCTTACGCTCCTTCGCGTACCCCACCGAGTTCTCCAGCGACGTCTTCGCGCCGCCCACGCACGCCACCCCCAGCTTGTACCTACCCACGTTCAATATGTTGAACGCAATGTGATGTCCCTTGCCCGCTTCGCCCAGCAGATTCCCCACCGGAACCTGGCACTCGCTCAGCACCAGCGGACAAGTCGAAGACCCCCGAATCCCCAGCTTGTGCTCCTCCGCGCCCACCGTCAGCCCCGGCGTGCCGCGCTCCACCAGGAACGCCGAAAACTTTCCCTGCGCCAGGTCCCCGTCCTTCGCGTCCACGATCTTCGCAAAAATCGTGAATAGATCCGAGATCCCCGCATTCGTGATCCACATCTTCTCGCCGTTCAGCACATAATGCTGCCCATCCTCGCTCAGCACCGCCCGCGTCCGGATATTCATCGCATCCGACCCCGACGAAGCCTCGCTCAGCGCATACGACGAAACCCACTCCCCCGAAGCCAGCTTCGGCAGATACCGCCGCTTCTGCTCCTCCGTCCCATACCACACCAGCGGAAGCGTCCCAATCCCCACGTGCGCGCTGAAGGCCACAGAGAAGCTCGCCAGCTTCGAAATATTCTCCGCCACAATCGCCGACGTCACCTTGCCCAGCGCAAGTCCCTCATACTCCTCCGGAACATCCACCGCCAGCAGCCCCAGTTCGCCCGCTTTCTTCATCAGCCCGCGCGTCACGGCAAACTCCTTCGCCTCAATCGCATCCGCTGCCGGCAATATATCGTTCGTCGCAAACTCCGCCGTCGTCCCGGCGATCTGCCGCTGCTCGTCTGAAAAATCCTCAGGAGTAAACACATTCGCCGGCTCGGTCTCCTCCAGCAGAAAAGCACCGCCGCCGCGCACCACGGCAATCTCAGGCGAAGTGGATGTGGCCATAAACACTCCCTCCAGAACTCACAATCCTACCGCGTTCCCCTCGATTTGCTCCACAGCCTTGCGGGTGCCCACACAAGCCTGCCGTTTGTTGGCTTGTATGGAGTCGGCGAGCAGGTGCTCGCCTTACCGTCAATTCTGTGCTTTACTCTCCGCGAATGGAGGGTTATCAAAGCGATGAAACGACCTGAACGCAAGCCACGGTGCGAAGGATGTGAAGAACGCACTCACGCAATTGCATGATCGAAACCGGGAAGGAGGGATACGGGGTCTGCAACAAGTGTGAAGAGCGAGTGTTGTTTGACTAGGTTGGCGAAGGGAAGTATCGGCCGCAGTGGCATACGCCGATAAAGCCCCACCGATCAACCGGGTTACCAAGGCCGCGTGGAGGGGACCGGAGATCTGGACGGCGTTAAGGCTTTAAGGTGACAAGAAGCGGTTACTCTACCCTCGCGAGGCCGAGCGTCACGAGGCATAGCCAGGGTCGAATCGACGCGCGTTAGCGCGC